>JAKZUG010000418.1:0-6264 GCA_047516705.1 Candidatus Poribacteria bacterium
CCGGATGCGATGTCTTGCAAGCGATCCTCTCCGTGCTTGGACATAGTTTCTGGTTCGCAACGGAAGAAAACGAATGGCGCAATCTATTTTGGCACCACCTCCCGCGATGGCTCACGGTTTCAGATAGAGACGCACTCCGCGGCTACTACCTTCGGGAGTCAAGTTTGTATCTTCCTCTGCATCTACAAGTCTGGCTACCGGTGGTCGGTGCATGGCTGCTGCTCTTTACAGTGATAGCGTTCATCTTCCTCTGTCTCAACACAATTCTCCGTCGGCAGTGGTCACAGCGCGAACGCCTGACCTTCCCGATTATTCAACTCCCTCTTGCGATGACGGATCCGACCTCTCGGTTCTTCCGAAATAAGCGGATGTGGATCGGCTTCGCAATCGCTGCGGGTATCAGTCTATTCAACGGTTTAAGCCATCTCTATCCCGTAATTCCGCATATCCCTGTGACACGGCGTTTCTTCAGGTTCCACGAACCGCCTTTCAGTTACTACGGCACCATCATCACCGCCTTTTACCCGTTCGCTATAGGTATTATGTTTCTTATGCCGTTGGATGTCCTCTTTTCGACAACCTTCTTCTATTTTCTGTATCGGAACGAAGTCGCTTTAGCGCAGGCGGTCGGGTGGAATAGCATTCCGCGGTTCCCCTATCTGAACGAACAGACGATCGGTGCTTTTGTGGGACTCTGTTTCTTCTTCAGTTGGACCGGCAAACGGCATTTCAAAGCCGTCCTGAAAAGCGCGCTGCCCTCTCGCGGACGAGAACCGCCAGCGCAACAGCACGATGAACCGATGCCGTATCGGGTGGCTGTGTGGGGTTTTGTGCTCGGTATCCTACTCTTCGCGTTTCTCCTCTACAAAGCCGGAATGGCACCTTGGCTCGCGCTGACCTTCGCCGTGCTATTTCTCATAACGCCGCTGGTAACAACACGCATCCGGGCGGAGTCCGGTATCTTTGTCCACGCCTATCACTGGCAGGCACCCCGATACATCTTAAACACGATTCTGGGGACACACCGTCTCGGAGCGCGGAACCTCACTGCGCTCTCGGTCTGCTTTTTCAACCGAGATTACCGTCCACAGCAGATGCCGCACCAATTAGAGGCGTTTAAAATCGCCGAGGTTGCCAATATTAACCAGCGTCGGATGCTCCTGACCATTATCATCGCCACCATCTTCGGTGGGCTTGTCGCTTTCTGGGTACAACTGCATCTCTATTATCAGTTCGGTGCCGATTCCGGCTACTTTGGACCGTGGGCACTCGGCTACGGTAGAGAATACTTCGGACGGTTGACGAACTGGATTACCTACCCCGTTGACACAGACTGGCTCGGTGTGATATTCATCGGGATCGGTTTCTCTGTGATGATGGTGCTTACCTACCTGCGGGTGAAATTCTTCTGGCTACCGCTACATCCGCTCGGCTATGTCATGGCGAGCAACCAAGAGATGTCTGATCTCTGGATTCCGTTGCTAATCGCGTTGGCGTTAAAATGGCTTATTCTCCGGCACGGTGGGATCCAGAGTTATCGGCGCGTCATTCCGTTCTTTTTAGGACTTGTTCTGGGTGATTACCTGATGGGGAGTACTTGGAGCCTTCTGAACGTCCTCCTGAACACCACAATGTATCAATTCTACCCGTAAAAATGCTATATCAGAGATCAAAGATAACTTGTGCAAACCAACTGCCATCACCCTTTTGCACAACCTGCAATTGGTGATACGTGACGCTCTTGATTTCCGTATAAACCTCGTGTTTATCAAAATTTACCGGTTCACCGTAAACCATCGCCGACATCTCCGCTTCGCTACACTGCTGGATTTCTGCGCGTTTAAAGAAGACCTCCTCCGTCTCGTGCCGAAAAATGAGTTCATCGAGCCATGCCACAAACAGCTCTTCCACAGACTCAGCCGTGAGGTGAATCTCAATCGATATTGTCTCATCGACTGTATCCACGACAGCGATCGTCTCAAATAGCCCTTGTGCCGCATGCGTCAAGAGTTCAGACAGATTCTTGCCTCTAACCACCAACCCCATATCAGCCGTGTGTTCAAGGTATTCATAAGGTTTCATGTTATGCTCCATCGTCAGGGTTTCCTTCTCGTTCCGCAACATCATATCCCGAAAATCCGCTCCTGTCAACTCTCAAAATCTCCCTTTAGGAGGGGCCTTTGAATCCCGACTCCGTTTTCTGTAGGAGCGACCTCCTGGACGCGACTCCGCACTCTTATAGCAGAGGATCCCTCTTGAGTCCCATAGGGTTTGTTTGCTAGGGTATTTCTTCAGCATCTGTGCAGAAAATCGTTGCCCCAATCTCTTGAACCCCGTAGGGGTGACATCTGTATAGGGGTTTCTTCGGCATTTCTCTTGCCTTTCCACCCGCTTATATGATATAGTATCGGCACGATTCAACGAATTGCTGTTAGAGGCTCAAGCCAATAAGAAGCGAGTTCTTAAGAAAAATGAGAGGTATTTCTATGAACCGACAACAACGTAGGGCTTTAGAACGTAAAAAGCGGAAAGAATCAAATCCAACACGTGACGAGTACCTCAAAAAATTAGAAGGGATTTTAGGTAGGCCGACAATATCCAAGGACGCTGATGGCGACCTCGTATTCTCTTGGAAACGTGAAAACAATGACAAGTTGGAAATTCACTTTCGCGATGACAATCACGTTGGCTACCACATTTCCACTGATTCAGAAATGGTTGGTGGCGGTACCAAAGCCGAGAAACTCACCGTTTTGGCAGAAGCATTCAAATCCGGAGCATCCGGAATAGAGATGCTGTCTCTGGACTAACCTCCCGCGCACCAAATCTTAATTTTCGCAGAGGTCTCAAAATTTGCCAACTTTTACAACTAACTTGTAAAGCGAAACAATTATGTATATCGTGACGGATGATTTGGAAATCATAAACTTCAATCAGTACCAAAATTTGGGTGTAGAAGGGGAAGACCCCGGTAAAGGTCGGCTCGTCTTGACGGCTCAGGATGGTTCCAAGCGTATTATTGCTGAATTTGCTGAATTCGAGGAAGCATACAATCTCTTCGCAGACATCCGCGATGCCCTTGCGGCAGGAGAGACATACTATAGTTTAGAGACATACCTGGATGACAATCCATTCAGAGTACCGACTCAATAGCAGGAGAGACATACTATAACTTAGAGATATACCAATGAACAAACACTACTTCGGCAATAACTTCAAGAACTTACGCGGGATGGGCGACCAACGCGTCTATCCTCACGTCAAACAGTAACTTCCAAACCGAACACACAAACGTTGCAAGTTGCCAATCTGATAACTGACAACCAACAACCAACCATGAACAAACTCTACTGCGATAATAACCTCGACATCCTACGCGGATGGACAGCAGCCACGTTTATCTAAAATCAAATTCTCGCTTTGCAGGTTGTGCAAGGACATCAAAACAACCTGCTTTTATGAAAGGGGAACATTATGTATAGTTCTGATGATTGGAGAGATCATTTAAAAGAAAAATTTGAATTTGACATTCAGCAACTGCAGATAGCAACGGATCCTCCGTCAGCAACTAAATTCCGCCGTGTAAAAGGAACTGCCGGATCTGGCAAAAGCTTAGCACTCGCAGCGCGTGCAGCAGTGCTTGCGAGCCAAGGCAAACGCGTTCTTGTTTGCAGCTTCAACATATCACTCCTCAACTATCTCGAAGACGACCTCGTTAAACAATTTATTAACCCACTTCCTCCGCAAATTACTTTCATGCACTTTCACAGTTGGTGTAGATTTGTCTGCTCAGAAACTGGATCTATGGATGATTACAACCAACTCTGGGACTATCCCACGGAAGAAAGATTGGACTACCGTATGGCAGAACTTGTTTTGGGACTCTATAAGTCACGCATTCCAAACCTGCCAACATACGATGCAATTCTCCTTGATGAAGGTCACGATTTCAAAATAGATTGGTGGATAACGATGCGAGAAGCAATAGCCCAAGACGGAGAAGCACTTTTTGTTTGTGATAAGACACAAAATATCCATGGGACCGCCCAAGCATGGACTGCGCAAAGAATGGCAGGTTGCGGATTCACTGGAGCTTGGATGAATCTAAGGGGAAGCTACCGTTTAACAAATAGCATAATCCCTATTTTGGAAGATTTTTACAACCAATTTCCTTATGAAGTAGGTGATGAAGGTCCTGATCTTCCCAAGCGAGATCCATCCTTCGCTACAGACCTGTTTGACAGATTAAGATGGGTTCAAGTCCCTATAAGAGAATCAGCAGTGGATGCGTGTATCAAGGTGATCGAAGCTTTTTATGATGACCCGGATATTCCATCGCTCCATTTCCTTTCAGGAATGAAGGTTGGTAAACTTGTCGTTGAAGAATTCAGGCGAAAGGGTAAGGATATATTTTCTACACACTATGAAGATTGGCGAAGGGCACGCGAGGCAAAATTAAATTTACGTCCAGGATGTGCTAAAATAGTGGCAACAACACCGCACAGTTTCAAGGGATGGGAAGCATCTCATTTGGTTGTGTATGTTGAGAAAATTGAGAGTGAAAAAGATCGTGCTGCCTTTTACACGGCCCTTAGTCGTTTGAAAAGACACAACAATGGAGCTGTACTTACGGTAGTTTCGTCTTGTCAAAAGTTAGAACAGTTTGGTGACGATCATTTCCCTGATCCTGATTTTGACTCGTTTGATCAAGATATCTTTGATTCTAATATTAGCGATGCCGACATTCCGTTTTGAGATTTGCCGTGAGTAAATTCTCTACTTCGGCACCAACTCTGAAATCCATGTGGAATGGACCGTGGCCGCGTCCATCCTTACATCAAGCGGAAATTTCCAAACCCAACATGCAAATGTTACAAATTGCCAATCTGATGGCTGATTGCTGACTGCTGAAAGCCAATAACCATGAACAAACTCTACTTCGGTGATAACCTCGAAATCCTGCGCGAACTGGACGACGAACGCGTCCACCTGATATGCACCGACCCGCCTTTCAACTCCGGTCGCGACTATAACGCTTTCATCGGCGACTCCCTCGCGCAGAAAAAAGCGTTTACCGATACGTGGACGTGGGACACCGCCGCACAAGATACTCGCGCCGACATCGAACACCGTGCCTATACCAGCGATACCTACAAAGCACTCAATAACTGTCTCAAGGGGTATGACTTCGTGCTGCAAAATGCTGTGTCCGGCAACAGTGGCGCGATGCGTGCATACCTCGGCTTCATGGGACCCCGACTCGCTGAGATGCACCGAGTCCTCACACCGACTGGCAGCATCTACCTCCACTGCGATCCCACCGCAAGCCACTATCTCAAAGGCATCATGGACGCTGTGTTTGGCGTAGAGAATTTCAGGAACGAGATTATCTGGCAACGCACCAATGCACATAACGACGGCAAGCAGTATGGCAGGGTCCACGACACAATCCTGTTCTACAGCAAAAGCAGCAAAACAGTATGGAATCCAGTTTATACAGTGCACGACCCAGAGTACGTAAAGAGGGCTTATCGTCATCAGGACGAAAGGGGCCCCTACCGAATCGGCGATCTAAATGCATCGGGTATTAGACACGGTGAATCCGGGAAACCTTGGCGAGGTGTGGATCCGAATGATGTAGGTAATCACTGGCGAGCACCGCGCAGAGAAGCGTGGCCCGAAGGCGTTGAGCCGCCTGAGAACTATGAATCCCTCTCCGTTCATGAGAAACTTGATGCATTGGACGCGAACGGTTTAATTTACTGGCCACCGAAGGGTAGAGTTCCAGGGTTTAAACGGTATTTGTCCACATCAAAGGGGAGAAGGGTACACGATATCATGACAGATATAAATCCGCTTGCGAGCGACTCTAAGGAACGTCTCGGTTACCCGACACAAAAGCCGCTCGCGCTCTATGAACGCCTGATAACCGCTTCCAGTAACGAGGGTGACATTGTCCTCGATCCCTTCTGCGGTTGTGGCACGACGATTGATGCCGCGCACACCCTCAAACGCCAGTGGATGGGTATAGACATAACAATCCTCGCACTCGATCCGATGCGGCAACGGTTAGCAGACAGGCACGGATTGGAACACTCCAGAAACTACCAAATCGAAGGCTACCCGACGAACATGCAGGAAGTACATAAACTCTTGAAGGATGGCGACAAACGCAAGTATCACGACTTCTCGAATTGGGCAGTGACACGACTTGGACTGAACCCGACGAAAGATGTCGGCGATGGCGGACTCGACGGTGTCGGA
>JAKZUG010000419.1:0-14116 GCA_047516705.1 Candidatus Poribacteria bacterium
AAATAGGGCAGCTGTAACACCCAAAACTACGCCAGTGATTCCTGCGATAACAAGAATAAATCTAAGTTGGGGACTAACAGGAATTTTTCTTGGTGTAGCGCGGTCAATGATTTCAATACCGCCTATCTGGTTGCGAGAGGCTGGCATCTTAGATTCAGCGTATAATATTTCAGCTTCAAGGGAGCGTTTGGCAATTTCTTCAGCAATTGCATTGGTTTTCTGAATTTTGGCACCCATTTGCGTGAGAATAATTTGATTCTCGGGGATCTGTTTTATTAATTTCACCAATTCAGTTTCGAGTGTATCCTGTTCCCGTTTGAGACGTTCCACGGCGTTTTCATACCGCGAGAGATCCGGAACAAACGTTATCAACTGATTCTGTATGTAAGTGTAATGTGCAGAGGGACCGGAGGTAACCGTGGGTGTTATCGGTGAGATGTCTTCATTTTTCTTGTGGATTTCAGCGATTTGTGCGTCAAGTCCCTCCAACTCTGATGAAGTTTTGCCTACTTTTTTTTCATCAGCGATACGTTGTGATTCAAGGTTGAAGAGTTTCTCCTGCTGAAAGAGCCAAACGGGGTTATAGGAGGTGGTTTCTGATAGCTGCGTCTGCTTAGGCAAGTTTTGTAGTTGTTCTTTTAGGTATGTAATGTGGGCATTCGTCGCGTAGAGTTGCTGTTGATTTATCTCAAGACTTTCCCGAACCCGAGCAAGGCGCTCAAGCAGATTGGTGAGCGTCGGCACCCATGTTTCTGCGCTACCATTATCGCGAGCAAACTTGAGGAGAGCGTCTAAATCTTTATCTATTTCGGCTTCGATTTCCTGTTGTTTATTTCCGAGGAACTCCATACGTTTTCTGAGTCTCGTTTCTTCATCTCCACGCCGTAACATTTGCATATCTTTTGCAAGTTGGTTGACGAGGAGTGCTGCATTCCGTTCACCGCCTTCTACCTCGGTTAATTCAACGGAAAGATTGATATAATCAGAATCAGGATTTACCTGTGCCTTCAGCATTTGTTTGAGTTTACCTATTGCTGGGAAAAGAGCAGCTGCATCCGCGTGCCCATTTTCCTCAAGGTTTTCTATTGCTGTATTTAGCATTGACTCTGTAGAAAATCGGGTGCTAATTGTTTCCATCTCCCGTCGGTCAATACCGCCGGAGAGCACATTTTGAAACAAATTTGCTGAAGGAAGGGAAGATGTCGCGCTGGGTTGGACGAGTAACATTAAGGTGGAAGCGGCGTAAGTTTTGGGCAAACGGAGCGAGATAATTAGGGCGGTTCCTAACACTAATAGGATGGTTATGCAGAGCGTAAAGTCATGTTTTCGGATGAGTTGAAAATAATCGCGTAGGTATTCCTCCTGTTGCGGCATGAACGTCCGGTATTTCTACCCGCCCTTTGGGCTAGAAATTGCCCCTCCTTTCCTTAACCTATAAGTTATTGGCATTGCGAATTTCTACTTCGTTAAAGGCTTCGTCATGCCATTCGGCTATACGCCATTCGTCATTTCTCTTTTCAAAGATAAAAAGGTTATCACCTTCGGCATACGCGCCGGTATATCCACCCTCAAGTGTTTGACCATCCGACACAAAGAATTGGATTCTGTAATGATTCCGAACCTCTGCCTCTGTGCCATCCTCATTCATAGAAATTTCCGGCGGAGAAGAGAGCTCTATCTCAATATCTTGAAACCGTTCAAAGACGCGAGTGGCAGAGGCGCGTTCCTCTCGGATATCATCAAACTCAACGTCGTCTGTTTTATCGCCGTCTGTTCCCATATCAGAGACATAAAGGAAGCCATTTTCCCAGAAGGTGTTAATGTAGGTGTTAACATCTTCTGTTTCGTAACCTTCTCGCCACTGGTCTAAGATACTACTGATTTGAAGGACTTCTTCAGCCGGAATTTGTCCGACCTTAGGAGCGTCTCCACACCCGATAAAATTTGCGAGTAGGAGTAAGATGAGTACGCCGCTGACTTTGGCGAAATTCCTGAACATAGTAAGCATCCTCCTTTTTAAATGTTTTAAAAGGTTTTAACAATACCAAAATAAAAATGTGAAGGGGTCGCGCCGATTTCGATCCCTAATTTTTCAATATCTCGTGCATCCTGTTCAATAGATTGAATCAGGGTAGTTGCGTTGTAAAAGTTGGCACCCACGTAAGAATCGATAAGGCTATACAGCCAAATACCGATGCCGGTATACATAAAAAAGGTCTTCAGTTTGTACCTCTGGTTTGTATATTCGTAACTTTCTAATATTGCTTTTTCGTTAGAGAAGCCGTCCCAAACCAACTTTTCATAAGCCTCGTAGCGATTATTAAAGGAATTTTGTGCTAACAAGGCACCGACGATAGAGCTGCTTACTCCCAAGACAGTTAGGCTCCCTCGGAAGTAACTACGACTGTGAAATTGACCCCATCCCGGAAAAACAGCGGAACGCACCATAGCTCCGATTGGCGAAACAAGTTTGACTTGTTCCACCGTTTCAGACGTTTGCTGTTCGGTATTTATGTTGTTTTCAGCCTCCTGCGCAAAACTGGCATGGAGGCTGAACAACAAAAGTGAAATAATTAACAAAAACCGCATTTGGTATGTAGACTTCACACATTCAAACGGTTATGCGAAGCCAGTACTGCTCCTATCAACGTCGCCGTTTCGTCCGTTTCGTTGTCTTGCTTGTCTTGCTTGTCTTGCTTTGATCGTCATCGTCATCGTTGCTGCTACTGCTCGAACTACTACTTGATGAACTCGAACTTGATGTCGTCGGACGCGTCCGGGTCTTTGTAGATTTTGTAGAAGAGGAGCGACTTACGCTTGTGCGTGAACGCGACGAACTTGAACTCGAGCTTGAGCGAGTCACGCTTGAGCTCTCACGCGATGAACTTGTCGTTGAACGGCTCACGCTTGGTCGCGAACGAGACGAACTTGAATTTGATGTCGTGGTTCTATACTTCGGTCGCGAGTTGCTGCTTGTGCTCGACGAGAACGACCGGTTCGACGAAGAAGTAGAACGTCTGTAGAGCGGCGTAGTCGGCTGTGTCTCTGTAGACCTTCTGTAGCGATTCACGTCCTGCGTTGTAGCAGTAGAATAACGCCGCTGCTTACTGAGTGTACTCCCTGAAGCGTAAGTGCTTTTTCGGACGTTGCTTTGGCGGAGTGTCGAGGCAGCAGAAGCACGGGTGCGTAGTTTCTGCGTAATAATTGATTGGCGCGCAACCCGTTCCGTTGTCGCTGGGGTCTGTCTCCGGTGGTTTTCGAGCGTGGTGCGGACGTTCCTCCGTAGGGCTGTCTGATTTTCTCGTTGACTGTTCGCGGATAATCGGCTACGACTGTACTGCCGGCGTGTCGTTTCGTGCTGTGCACTCCAGCGATTCAACTGTGTCCGTTGTTGATAAACTTTCGGCGTACCACGGTAGTAACTGTGGTAGGAGCCGTAATACGGCGAATAGTAGCGATAGTAAGCACTTGGATAGTAGCCGCGGTAGCGTCCGAGATACCCTCCATAATACGAACGGATTGAGAGATAGTGGTGGTCGTAAACCGGATAGCTCCATCGGAGATAGTGGTCGTTGTCCGTCGCGTAATAGACGGGACCATCATAAAAGTAGAGGTAAGTGTAACGGTGCCACGGACGCCAACTGTAGGTCGGTGTGTAGCGTTGAATTACCCTAACTTTCGGCTGTCTGTGATACGTGGAGACCTCAAGGTATTCTACATCAATCTGCTCGCCGCCTTCGGCGACAATATGAAGTTCCATCCATCCATCTTTGACATGACCGACTGCGGGGATCTTAATGTGTTCGGAGCGATTTTTCGCTCGAAGGACAAAAGTGTCACCGTAACGTGTCTCTTTAGCGTTTTCGTCGTAGTAACCGCTGCGTGTTGCCTCGCGCTTGGTGTTACGGATCCATGCGCGACCTGCGATAGGTTCTTCGTAGTCTTCAATTTCTAAATGATGCGGTTCCCCTCGGTATCGCACCAAAACTTCAATATACTGTGTCCCTGCTGGAATTTCAAAGAGATATACCGCGCTGGCAATTGCGAATTCGTAGTCATCAGTGTTCTGAGTGTCATTTGCCCAAGCGGTGAGTCGAACACCGTCCTCAAAGCGAGGACTGGCGGTAATTGTCGCATTCCCGCGCTCTATCCATTCGTCAACATCGCTTGCGGTGCGATGCTCGCGACTCAACCGGTCTGAGTAATAATCGTAGTCCGCATTCGCGGCGGTTGACAACCCAGCAATTACAAAACAGCTGATGAGGCATGCTACGCTTAAAATCGAAATTCGGGTTTTCATGGAAATTTTCCTCCTGTCTTCTGTCCTTCATTTGGCATTACCAATAGGCTTTTATCCGCATTGCGCGGTGCCGCGTGAGTGTCAAAGGGAACTTTCTTAATTACACAACTATTATAGAAATGATACAATTTTCTCCAAAAATTGTCAAGGATAATTGAAGTTAGTTAATTCTTTCGTGACTCCGATCACTTTCACCTATAGTTCCGATGTCCTGATCACAATTCCCGGTTTAAGATGGACAGACTTTCTCTATGAGTGCTGGCGATAACTAACAATTCCGTTACTTTTTAACTTTTAGGTATTAGTTTAATACCCCTCTTTTTCGCATGCTCACGGGCAAGCGGCGTAATAACCGCCTGTTTTGCGTAAATCAACTCCTGCACGTTGGCATCCAGATTTGAAATAGTCGATGCGCTGATTAGAGGTTTGTCCAAACTGGCGGACGAGTCCTTTGTTTTCTTCTTAACCGCCTCGGCGATCTGCATCATAGGTACCCATTGAACGCCAAGTTCGGATAAAACGTTTACATATTCAACCTCAATAGCATTAATTTTTGTGGATGCCTCATTTTGATTAAGGGCATCGGTGACCGCTATGACTGTTTTTCCTTTAGAGAGTGCTTCAAACACAAGATAGGTACACGGTGTATCCACTAACCTTAACGCGAGTTTTGCAGCCATTGGATGCGAGAAAACAGGGAGCACAATCTGCTGATGAGTATCCACAAAAGTTGCTATATCAGTGAGTGTGTTCTCCTGCAGAACGTTCTCTTCGCCAAATATCGCATGAATCGGTTCAAGATTTATGACTTTAGTTGCGAGATCAGACAGAATTATTGTAATTTTCCATCCGTCTTGCATGCAGGTATGGAGCTGCTGGAGCGGTTCATCCAATTTGAGTTGTGTCGCACCGAAGATAGCGAGTAGTCGTTTCTCGGTTGCAATTTGCGTAGTGGTAGATGCTTGCTCCTCGAGTACCCTCTCTACGATTTTCCGAATTTGGTCAATTAGTTCTTGATTCATGTTGCTTTAAAATGTAGGGAGCCTAACGCACGATTTCAACAGGTTCGCCACCCTTCAAACCTGCGGCATTGGAATCGTCAGTGTCTAAGTGCATTTGAAGCACATAACCTTCAGAAATTTTTGGGCGGACATTTTCAAGCGTCAAGGCACGCTCACCAGAGAAATGTACCTTTAGAAGATCTCCTTCGCGAATATTAAGTGCGTCAGCATCACTTGGTGTCATGTGGATGTGCCGTGTAGCGCAGATAGCTCCTTCCTCTAAATAGACACTTCCTGCGGGCCCGATGAGGGTAATAGGTTCGGCACCAGCAAGGTCGCCTGAGTCTCGAATAGGAGGACTTAAGCCGAGCCGAATCGCTTCTGTTGGCGCGACTTCTACTTGGGAGTAATCCCGTACGGGTCCAAGGATACGAACGGCTTCAATAGCACGCATCCGTTTTCCGACGATGGTCAGTGTCTCATTCGCGGCAAACGCTTCTGGTTGATATAGAGGCGCGTAGACGGTGAGTTGGTGTCCGGCACCATAGAGAATCTCAAGGTGCTCCTGTGTTACATGGGCATGTCGTGCTGAAACCCCGACGGGAATCTGTTGCTGTTGTGTGACAGCGTCGCATGCGCGGTTTCCGGCATCACAGGATCTCAAAGCACATCCACTACACGCTTGATCTGTCGTCAGTCTGTCCACGACACGGCGGGTAATCAACTCAACAAGGGCACGGTCTGGCATCTATAAATTCGCCTTTTTGGTTAGGATACTCCGAACGTTCTTAGCAACGTGTGGTCAATCCACTTACAAGTAGTTTATGCTTTACTTAAGATAGTTTCGACTTCAGCATGTGGACGTGGAATTACGTGAACAGAAACAACTTCACCGACGCGTGCAGCCGCTTCGGCACCGACATCCGTTGCGGCTTTCACTGCACCGACATCGCCACGAACCATGACGGTCACATAACCACCACCGATTTGTTCGTACCCGATGAGTTGGACATTCGCTGCTTTCACCATCGCATCGGCAGCTTCAATACTCCCAACTAAGCCTCTCGTTTCAATTAAACCCAATGCATCTCCTGTCATATTATTCTGGTAGCCTCCTATTGAAAATTCAATAACGAAAGCAAGTTTTTGGCTTGCAAATAGTTTTGCAGTAAAAGGTGTCCTCGCGCGCAAAAACAAACAGAGGGAAGTCAAGCGAAATGCTAAACACCACACCCTTAAAGTATATCACAATTTTCTCATTTTTTCAAGAAAAATCTAAAAACGCGTTTATGTATTTCATTGATATCTTTTTGTGCTTTGTCAACTTCGCCCAATTTTTGGCGAGCAAATGCGCGCCAATAGTAGACCTGTATAAGAGCATTCGTTTCGCCTTGCCATGTCTGAATTGCGTCGGTGAGGAGTCCTATAGCATGTGTATAATCCCGAGTGGCTAATGTATGTTCTCCCAAGTGTGCGTAAGTCTGGGCGCGACTGATGTAGGCACTGGCGAAACTCGGCTCCAAAGCAATGGCTTGATTTAGATCCGCCAATGCGAACTTTAAACGGCTCTTATCACCTTGGATCGAAAGTTGAAGGTAGACGTTGCCACGAGCGTAGTACGCTGTCATAGTCGGTTGTCGCTTAATCACAGTATCGTAATCGGCGAGCGCATTCTGCACATTGCCGCTTTCAAAGTAGGTTTCAGCACGTTTCTGCATGACGTAGGCGTTCCATCTTCTTTTGAGCGAGACAGAGTAGTCTTCAATAGCCCGCTGCGTGTCCCCTAACGCGCGATAGGCATCGCCGCGACTTGCGTAAGCATCGGCATGATACCTGTTGAATCCTAACGTTTGGATATAATCTGCGATAGCGGTTTGGTACTGAGCAGAACGGTAATAGGCGAGTCCACGTTTCATGTACGCTTCGGCATACCTTGGCTCAATCTCAATCGCCCGCGTAAACGCTGCTATTGCTTGTGGAAGTTTCCATGTCCTGAGTGATGTTGTTCCTTCTTGAACGTGTACTTGGGCTTGCTGATTCACGCCTTTTATGGCATCCCACGTTACAAAGCGAGAAGCGAGGACGATAGTGAGAATCAGTACGGGGATCATAATGTAAATGAGTGGTCGCATGATGTGGGTCTGTTAGTCAGATTTTGATTTTCCAGCTTTGTCATACAGATGATGAATGTTTACCCCTAACTTCAGCGCGTGGACAGAGGTGTATGTCTCTGCTAAATCAATTTCGATATAGGTTGGAACGCCCGGCAAGCCGCTATAGCCTGTCGAAAAGATGAGTTGATTCTCACCGAATGTTGCTATACCGTCTCTAACATTTTGTGACGGAAAATAATGAATTGGGGTATGTCCAACAATAAGAAGATTGGCGTGGATGGTTTCAAGAAAATTTTCAATATGTGTTACAGTGTATCCGCCACTATACGCGATAGCAGGACGATGCCAGAGGAGTTCTTCAAGGGTTTTCGGGTTTGGATCAACGATGTCAGTAAGACTGGTGATGAAACGTGCGGGACCGGCGTGAACGCCAACAAAGCCGTTTTTTGCTATAACAACTGTCGGGAGGTTCATAAGGAATTCATAGTGAGCGTCTGTCATTCTCTCAATGAAATTGAACTGCTCATAGTAAGCACCGGATGGGCTATTGTACAATGCCCGGATGAAGATATCCTGATTTTGTGCTGTCATGCCTTGATTTTTTAGCATTGCGTAGGCATCTGCAGCAGCAAATTCGTGGTTACCTCTGAGATAGATAAGTCTTTTGCCTTTATCGCCAAGTTGTCTTTGGAGTTCCATAACCCTGTCAACAATTAAAATATCACCATAAGGCGGGTGTCTCGGTTCACCGGGCTTATAGTCAATTGCGTCACCGAGTATCAATCCATAAACATCCTCACCCGCTTGGATCCGCTCAACAAGCTTTGTGAGTCGCAACCATTGATTAAGGTCGTTCCAATGGGCATGCAGATCGGAAACGATGTAGGCGGTACCGTGGTCCGGTAAAACAACGATATGCCCATCGCGCGTGAGTTGATCCGGGTACTGCGCGAGTAATTTGGGTTGTGCTGTTGCCACAGAAGCGAGACAGATAAAACAGAAGGCAGCGTAAATTAGAGAGGTGTTCATTAGTTTTAAGTCCTGAAGAATGCGTCTATAGTATCTTCCTGTTGTGCAAGTTTATTGAGATGCCGCTGCCTACGATTCCGGCGGACCAGATAACCGAGGAGTGCCAACCCGCCGATACCTCCCCACAAAAAGTAGGAATTGGAGAAGAAGGATGCCCACCGGTAACGTTCCGCCAGTGATTCGCGCCAAAGGACATCGTAGGTGGCAAGATCCCAGCCAACTAAGGTTTCAAAAGCGGTATCGAAGTTGTTGCCTGCATGGAGTTGTGAAATAAGTGTAAACAGCACGTCTCGACCTTTGATTTCGACCAACCAACGGAGTGCATCTTGGCTCTGCGCATACGCCAAATCCGCACCGGCTTGCGAACGTGGAAAACCGTCCGCCAACTCTTGAAGTGGTAGGATAGACTTGGAGAAAATATGCTTTAGCAAGGTTTCGTGACGACTCGGCACCCATTCTTCAGCAAGGTAGATCGCGATGCCTTCCACAAACCATAAGGGGATTTCTTTAACAGCTTTGCGTGTACACTGTCCAAAGAGAACATGTGCAATCTCGTGCCGGAGGACCTGTGCTAACTGCAGTTTCGCTAACGCGATGTGTGTCCGGTTTTGGATAACAATGCGTCGACTCAGTGGAAAAGCGCACCCGACTGCCCAATCCTGAATTGGGGCGTGAACGGAAGCCTGAAAATCCTTTTGTGTATCGCAGACCCAAATATCAATCATTCCTGCCGGAATACGGTTTGTCAACTGCGGCATTTCGGCATAGAAGTCCTCCGCAATCTGAAGGATTGACTTTGGGTCTGCCGTCCCTTCTTGATAGTAAACTCGGAAGTGCAGGCTTTCCACAGATTCCCAAGTAGCAGATGCCGAAGTTATGGGCAGCATCAGCAAGAAAAAAACAAGGCTTTTCATAACATTTCCATTTACAAACTACAGGGTTTACATAGAATTGGACACCACCGACGACGTTACAAACCTCGCCAGCAAGTATAGTGAATTTGCGTAAATCCTAAAGTTATTCACGACCCCGAATTTTAAAGCGATTTGCCTGACTCACCAGTAGTCTTAGTTCATCCACGTCGGGATTGCCGATTTGAGGCGCGATACCTTCAATGCTTTCTTGGACTGCCGCTAAGCTCCCTTCTTGTGCCCAAAAACTCTCACGCAGGATTTCTGCGAATTCCGCCACAGTCACGGCGAGTTGAAATTCAGGCGACGCTTCTTCAAATGTGCCATTCAGTTCTGTTGTGAAAATCTCCTCGTTAATTTCCAACACACGATGGGTATCTGGATCTTCATGACGTATAAAGACCGTTGCTAATTGTCCGGTTGCCCCTTCATGGAGTTTAATCTCATAGAGAGCTGTGACGCTGTGACCTGAGCCAATTTCCCCGCCATCTGCATCGTCATCACGGAAGTCTCCATGATCAAGGCGGCGGTTTTCATAGCCGAGTAATCGGAAGCGACTGACAACTTCAGGATTGAACTTGACCTGGACCTTGGCATCTTTAGCAATGACTTGTAATGTCCGTGTAAGGTTTTCAACAAAGATACGCTTTGCCTCGCTGAGGGTATCAACATAAGCGTAGCTGCCGTTACCCTTGTTGGCGAGTTGTTCCATGAGGACATCGTTGTAATTCCCCATGCCAAATCCGACAGTTGTTAACGTAATCCCTTCCTCAACATGGGATCGAATTTTTTTGAGGATGGCATCAGGTCCTGTTTCCCCGACATTGGCAACGCCATCCGAACAGAGAATGACGCGATTGATGTTCCCAACCTTCGCATTCTGTAGGGCATGCTTGTATCCAAGACGAAGTCCTTCCTCTGCGTTCGTGGAACCTCCTGGTTCAAGGGAATGGATCGCCTCCAAAATCTCCTCACGTCCCTCAATTCCGGTATGCTGAAGGACAGTTTGCGCGTTCGATCCGTAAACAACAATGGCAACCTCGTCGCCTGGACGGAGTTGTTCAACCAGAAGCGTTAAGGCACGTTTCACCAATCCCAATCGATTTTCCATAGCCATTGAACCGGAGACATCAATCACGAAAGTCAACGTCGCGTCTTTACGATTTTCGTCGGGAACGACGCGGCCTTGGATACCGATACGCAGCAATTGGAGTCGTTTGCCTTCACCAAATCGGGACGGCGCGCCCTCAATGTGAACAGCAAATGCATCCTGCGACGGAGGTGCATAGTTATAATCAAAGGCGTTGACGAATTCCTCTACCCGAACGGCTTCCGTCGGTGGAAGATACCCATCTCGGAGATAACGTCGCGTGACGGAGTAGGAGGTGGTATCGACATCCATACCAAACGTTGAAAATTGATCATCTTCTGTATCAATAAAGGGGTTCGTGCCATACTCCTTAAAAAAGACATCGTCATAGGCGGCACCGTTTGGCGGATTTAAGCCTGTTGGAATATATCCAAAATCGGACCCCGCTGCAAGTTCCTCAGATGCCTCATCGTTACTGCCCCCGCAGCCCGTGTAGATAAAGAGCATCAATCCGCACATCATGAGAGCAACGCTTAATGTATAGAGGGTTTTTAGTTCTGCTTTCATCAGAAATAACTCCTTTTTTATTCGTAAAGGTTCATGACAACGACCCTGTAGTTTTTGTAAATCACCGCCAGATGTTCCTCGGTGCCAACATATTCTCAGTAGAGTTTGATTGAGACAGAAGCGACTTAATAACTGTGTGCACTTATCTGAATCATAATCTATGTTTCACTTAAGGATCTACAACGCTGCCCATGAATAATACAGTCTTTGTCGCATTATCACGAATCTCGAAGAAAAAAGGGCGGTCTACAATAAACGCGGGTGGCGCACTGGTTGCGCGAATTCCAACACTGGTTACTGCTGCGGCTTCAGTGCCTTCTTCGTTGACTTCAACGACAGCTTTATGGAGCACTTCTCCGATATACAAGTTTTTACCCAAAACCTCTAAATTTGCCATCTGACTGAAATCTGCAAGCCCTTGTGCAAACGCTATACCCATACCGAGTGATTCCAGCGGGGTGTTAAGCGTTTTTTCATATTCCAACTTAAATTTGGGCATGACGAGCGATACCTCCTGCTCGCGAAACTGCGACACCCAATGCTCCCAACTCTCAGCGTTCAAGTTATCTAAAAGGGTATTGAGATTAGATTCGCGGTAGGGGAGGAAAATGTACATACTTATTCGACCATCGCCATAAGGGAGACCAATCGCTTGAAAATTTTCTTCATAGTTTTCGTAGTACAGGTAATCACCCGTCCTTGTCATCATCGGGACCTGCTTTTCGTCACCAGTTGCAAGATGGAAGGCTCCGTCGCGCGTGTGTGATGGAGCAAATTCTGTCTGCCACGACCCTTTGAAATAGATAGCGTTAATAAGAGAAATAACACCGCATCCGGGTTGATTTCGTCAAGGATTTCTGGAATCTTGCCGTTGGTGTTGGTGTTTACCCACTGATTAATTGTTGTTAGGGTGTTTGGGTCCGTGAAATCTAATGTTGAGACCTCCGCTCCGAAAAATTGGGTATTGCGCTGCAGGAAATCCTGCTTGAACGGAATATCTTGGCGCGCCCAGAGTGAGTTTGCAATCGCGAGTGTAACTTTCGGGTCTGAGGTCTGAAGAGCATGGCGCAATCCGGCATAGCCGGTGTTTATTGGTTCGGAGCCTAACTCTTGTAGTTGCAACGTATTGGTCATCGCTTGCTGGTTTCACCGGATGCACCGTTTAGCGTCATTGCCAAGGCAACCGAAATACTGAACGGCGAGATAAAGATATTCTTGTTCTGCTCAGTTTTGCGGATGTCATTGAACAGGTTGAAACCAAATTGCGTATTGGCTGTGACGACATTTGTATTAATAAGGACAACTTCGGGGTCATTTTGCATCGCGTCACGGAAGATAGAGCCAAGGTCATTACATCCGGCGAACATCAGCGAAACTAGACATGTCAAAGATAGAAAAATTCTCCGAATTGACTGTTTCCTGTTCATCTATTTCCTCCATCTCAAGTGATCGTTTTACCTTTCGTAAAGATGCGCGACAGCGTCACCGTAACCGTTATAAATCAACGTTGGGTGCCTTTTGCCAGTGCCAATCATTCTTTCGCTGGCTTGCGACCAACGCGGATGTGAGACGTTTGGGTTGACATTTGCTTCAAAGTCGTACTCTCTTGGCGCGAGCGTATTCCAAAAAGTGCGCGGTTTTTGGTCAGTCAACTCAATGCTGACGATGGATTTGATGCTTTTGAACCCGTACTTCCAAGGCACAATGAGCCGGACAGGTGCGCCGTGCTGCGGCGGTAAAATATGTCCGTAGATACCGACAGTGAGTAGCGTCAGATCGTTCATTGCCTCAGCCAGCGTTACCCCTTCAAAATAGGGCCACGGTAGACGAAAATCGCTTTGTTGTGGTGCTATATCAGCATCCAAGAATGTGAGCATTCGCACATATTTCGCTTCGGCTTTAGGCTGTACTTTTTCGAGCAACGCTTTCATTGGGAAACCGATCCACGGTACCACCATTGCCCACGCCTCGACACAGCGGAACCGGTAAATCCGTTCTTCAAGTGGCATCTGTTTGATCAAGTCGTCCATATCTAATGTCATCGGTTTTTCGACGAGCCCAGATATTTCGATCTCCCAGGGGCGCGTTTTAAATTTTTCCACTTTTTTCCAAACAGTGCTCTTTGAAGTAGTGAATTCGTAGTAGTTGTTGTAGGTGGCAGCGACAACTTCGTCAGTTATTTGCCTTTCCACAGTGAAGTTTGCGTTGTTTTCAGCATCAAGCGTTTGTGCGCGGAAGGGTTCTAACTGTTTTTCAAGCCCTCTATCTTGTGCACAAGCATTTGAAGTAGAGAGCAACAGTGTGCCTGCGCTCGCCATACCCAAATCTTTGATGAATTTCCGACGATTAATATAGTCTGATTCAGGTGTTACTTGATTTGTGGGGATTTCCCATCCCTTTGGAATCTTAATATACGCCATGAGATTTTCCTCCGTTGCACTCTTAATTTGGTTATCTTCTTCATTTCTCATAGAAGACGGAGAGCGATACCTCAGAATATTACAAAATTTAGCGCGAGATTTGTCAAATAGTATATATCATTTGGAGTTGAAAAGCAACCTAAGCTCCAAATTTTCCGGTACACTCGACTAACCTATCGCGGTGTCTGCTGACGCTAAATCCTTTATGTGTTGACACGGCTTTAACGGTGTTCTCTTATAAAATGTTACACCTTCGTTTATCTGCTTTAGGACTTACGCAATGTTGATAGAAATAGCAGGATTTTCGATTCGTTGGCGTATGTAATCATCGAATAAACTCTCTTTGAATCGGTAAATGGTTTGACCCGCTGCACGTGCGGCACGCGTCAGACTCACCCAGACCCACAAACAACAAGCAATATGATTCCGCTGCGCACGATGTTTACGACTTTGGCATTTACCGATACCTGGGGTTTGTTTCAATTCCCGATGAAGTTGCTCAATCTTCCAACGCAGGCGACATGTTTGTCGCGTCGCCTCAGTATCGCATTGAGATAAATCGTTAGTCACAATATATTCCGTGCGCCCGGAGCCGGACACTATCCGGAACAACTTCACTTGATAGCCTTTGGGAAACTTTTTGATGTGCACAAGTTTACCGTGTCTCATTTCTGCCGCTGTCCA
>JAKZUG010000420.1:0-7349 GCA_047516705.1 Candidatus Poribacteria bacterium
TTTCAGTTTTTTATCAATTTTGGTAGGAAAGTCGCGATTCGGAGATCGCTCCTACAGGGGGATGTTGAGATTTAGGGTTCACTTTTATCGGAGAACTAAATGACCCTGAATTAATTATTGAGATGCCTTGACAATCTGATCTGTTTCCGCTATAATTTATCTGAGAAACACGTTTAAGCGCGAAATTAGGGCATTTATAGCAGATTTTACAATTAATGACACACATTGATCGGTGCGCGGATAAAGCGTGTCTACCAGTGGATGTCTACACAATTTTATATTGCATCATAACCGAAACGGATGTTCGTGTATGTTTGCTGCATGCCACGAATATCACAACGATTGGAGAAGCACGTGAATTCAGAAAAATTGGGAACCGCTTTATCAAAATCTAAAGACATCGCCATCAACTTCTTGGGTAACATGCTGTACCGGACCCGGGTAGAACCCATTCGCGATGAAGACGGTATAAAGGGTCTAAAAGCGCGTTGGATAGGCGATGAAGGCGGAAATGTACTTGAGATTAACACGCCATCAGGAAGTGCCGATATTACAATAGATGGTGACGCAGCACCGACTATTGAGTATATCCAAGATGGTGAGAAACGGACAGTGGCTGTCAAACATATTAAGGACCTCTCATGTGAACTCAGTCAAGAGACTGTGGATCGGATTGCGACACCAAGAGGTGCAGCACTTGCGATTTGCCTCGGCGCGGGTGCCGGTTTGTTTGGATGGTTTCTTATCTCAGTGGCGCGCGCCCTATCAGTTCAACGGATTCAACAAATAGACGCTACAATCTCTCCGATTGTTTCCAGAGAAGATAACATGGAATCGGGAGAGGACACCCCCGAAGAAAATGAAGATCACGGCAGTTGATCCGTTCTATTTACGGATGCCTAACATCACAACCGCTGCAGATGGTACGCAAGATACACTCTTGGTACGCATCCGGACGGACACGGGACTTGAAGGCTGGGGTGAATGTGATGCCTCACCGTTGGTAAGCCTTGCAGTCTATTGCTGCCCGATGTCGCACGGCAATATAATCAATATTCGTACTTCTCTAATCGGCGAGACGTTTGATGGCCCCGATGATGTCGTTCGACTCAGCGAAAAGGTACTGCGGAACGGACTGGACATTCAACAGATACAGCACGCCTATAGCGGTGCAGAAATTGCCTTGTGGGATGTTATTGGGCAGCAGTTAGATAAACCTGTTTATCGCCTTCTCGCGGAGATGTCGGGAACATCTGACATCGCACATCCGAAACTACCCTACGCGTCTGTTCTTTTTGGCGATACACCGGAGGCAACCTACCGTATAGCGGTAAGTCTACGCGAACGGGGATATCGGGCTGCGAAGTTTGGTTGGGGACCGATGGGTAAATTCGGCGAGGCAAACGATATTGCCCTCGTGCGAGCGGCTCGTGAAGGGATGGGAGCAGAGGCACAGATCATGATTGATGCTGGCGTTGTCTGGGGGACCGACCATGAAACAGCCTATCAGCGCGCCGAGGCGTTTGCACAATTTTCGCCGACATGGTTGGAGGAACCCCTTGCTCCTGATGCAATTGATGCTTATGGTGCGCTCACACAAAAGCATCCGAGCGTCCCGATTGCAGCAGGTGAAGGGTCAAATACCTACCGAATGGCGGAAGACCTCATCGTTCACGGTAGTGTCGATTTCGTGCAGATAGATGCTGGACGCATCGGCGGGATTACGCCTTCTTTTCAAGTGCGTCAACTTGCGGAACAGCACGGTATTCAGTACGTCAACCATACCTTCAAGAGCCATCTGAGCCTTGCCGCTGCACTTCACGTCTTTGTAACGAACCCCGATTTCGATCTATTAGAATATCCGGCAGCGGGATCGGAATTGTCGCAGTGTTTGGTAACGGAGCCATTCCCAGTCGAATCCGATGGTATGGTTCGGGTGAAAGAACTTCCAGGACTTGGTGTGCATGTGGATACGGAAGCCATTCGTCCATATTTAGCACCGGTTCGGATTGACGTTGGAGCAGACACGGTTTTTACACAAACACCACTTTAACAGTAAATTAGTTCTCCGCTTTCAAATCTGCCCATAGGGTGGTAAGTTTACCACTCGCGGATACAAGCCCTCTCATGCGAACGGTTGCTAACTGCTTCCGCTCACCAGCATGCGAAACATCCTCTATCCGGTAATAGTAGGCGACATTTGACTTGACAGTGGTGTCTTTCCATGTGTAGGTGTTGCGTTCACTGGTTGTGCCTGCACCTTGAATCATAGTGGGATTGATGACTTTGAATTCACTGTCTCTTACTTGACCACGGTGGATGTAGAAGCCAGCATTGTTTACTTCTGATTCGGTGGTCCATTTGAGAACAACGCCTGCCTGTGTAAGTTCCGCCCGGAAATAGGATAACGTAACAGGCAACGCTCCGCCACTTCTAACACCGGGTGCGCCGATGTCGTCTGGATGTCCATAATAAGTGGTTGCACCAGTAGCGAGTTTTGTGTTTTTCGCTGAAACCCACGCAGATGCATCGGTTCCAAGATAGGATGAATCACTGTCATACCGGCGAATCATTGATGCCCGGCCCCCGTCTTCTGTCACACTTGTTGGCAATCGCCAGATAAGAGAATCGCTTATTTTTCTTTTCCCGTCAAGATTTCCGACTTCGTCAACGAGTTTACCTATGCTGTTACTGAGTTTCATGTAAAATCCATCTTCGCTGAGTCGCATGTTATGTAGATTAGGGTGCAAAGTGTTGAGGTTGTATATCTGCTCGTCCGGAAAACCTTTAGAGGTTCTCCCTTGTTTTGAGACGATCAAGAGTGTTTTCTGCGGTTTAATAGATTTTTCTGTAAAGGTGAGCCTTAAATTCAGTTCTCCATTAAAGTTTGCTGAACGGTAATTTTGAATCTCCAGTTTCCACCCCATCAAATTGACTTCATGAGTGTTTGAATGATTGTAAAGTTCTATCCACTGTGGTAGATGCCCCTCATTAGAAGCAACCATAATTTCGCTGATTCTCAGAGATTTCATAGGTAGAGATGTTATAGGTATTTGAATTTGTAGTGTTGCACAACCCCCAATTCGAGCAATTTTAGCATCCATTCTTTTCCAGAGATTAACCGCTTCCAATTCCTCTACTGAATAATTTCTATCAAAAGCGGTCCACCGGTATACGTGGCTATTGGCGTGAGACCTCCCATCTAAAATGTCTTTGCAGCGTTGTTTCAGCAGTAAACGCGGCAAGTATTCAATTGCCAACTCCCTTGTTCTGCGGCCAACGTTAGTGCTTTCCAAAGTCGCACCGGGTCCAAACCACGCATCATAGGTTGCCTGATCAATGAACAATTCCTCAATAGGGAACGGATGAGGATGGTCAAATTCCCTATTGCTTGAGAATCTATTATAAGGATCATCCGCATGGCTAAGGTATTTACCTTCACTCATGAAATAAGGGAGTGAGTGTCCCGCGGCTGTCATTTGTTTGACTGGAATATTCGGGACTCGCAACACCGCACGAAGGAAAGCAGTAGTTCCCCAGCAGCCTGCTGTGTGATGTTCAACAACATGGTCTGGGCCAGGAATAACAAGCGGGATGTCAGGTCCCTCCGCAGGTGCTGTCTGCTCAAGAACCCGTTTTGTCCCAGAAATGACACGCGAGATAGGCGTTAAACCACGGTATTGCCAATGGTCTTCCATATTTTTGGCTGTCCAACCACCAGAGAAGTGAATCATGTTTGAACGGCACCAATCAAGAAGATTCCCAATTGTCCGCAACCTGTCTTGTGCGATAATATTGTTATTACTCAGAAACTCAAATGTAAAGTCAGGTGGCGCAGGTATTCCCTTGTGTATTGGTTCGTAGCTCCCTAATTCATTGTTGAATCTAAACATTTTGCTACCATCAAATAACTCCAACAGTTCCGTCTGAGAATACTCTGTCAACGACCACGGTACCCACTCGCCAGTTTCTACAACAAGACTGTGTGCAACATGTGCTAAAAACAGTGGCCATGCGTGGTCTTTTGAGAGTACTGTCTGGGAATAACTATTATCTGGTAGGTTTACTATATTAGGTGGTGGATCAGTTAACTCAAGGGGTTCGTTGTTCCAAACCTTCTGATACATCTTGAGTAAATCCGCTTTTTGCGTTGCAGACCAGTTAGAATATGCTTTGGTTCCGTTAGAATCTTCCCACCGAATAGCCTCAGATACAAAAGGGTGTTCGGTTAACCAAGCGGTGAGATCTGGTTGATTCGTTTGTGCTGGTGACAACGGTAGAATCAAAAGGCAAATCAGTAGAAATAAAATGGTAAACAACAATATCCCGTTAAAAATCAAGTTCGTTTTCATGGGATGGTTCCCCTTTTGTGAAAAGGGCAGGTCTCTGTGCTTGTGTGTATGAAAACACAGAGACCGCGTCCTAAGTTTTGGAAAAAGGTTATTTCCGAATCAGCATCTTTCGGGTTGCGGTGAAATCACCTGCTGTGAGCGTATAGAAATAGACCCCGCTCGCAACAGACTCACCGAGTTCATTTCTGCCGTCCCAATACGCCGCCCGGCTACGGTTTTGATAGCTACCAGAGGACTGGTGCCCTAACGCCAACGTCCGAACCAATTGCCCAGCAGCGGAATAGATAGAGATATTGACATCCGCAGGTACTGCCAACTGATAGGGTATCCATGTCTCAGGATTGAACGGGTTTGGATAGTTCGCAAGTAATGTTGTCGTTTGCGGTGCTAACGTTGCCAAAATCTGTTCCAGTACCTGAATTCCGCGTTCATAGGTAAACTGATGCGGCATTGAGTTTTGGATACTTTGTGATGCTTCTCGTTTCGCGAGACTTAGCCACTGCTCCACTTGCATCACTGACAATGAATGGACAGAAGGTGCACCTGCAGCATTTCCGATCGCATTCGCAATCAGAACGAGATCTTGAATATTGACCTCACCGTCCCCGTTCACGTCTGCGTTACTCTCGCCAGACTCTCCGAAACTCGCTGCAATCAACACTATATCTTGGATATTGACCATACCGTCACCATTCACGTCGCCAAGGACTTCGGTGGCAACCATTACGTCAGGAAATGCCCATAAGAGGACTGTGCCATCGAAACTTCCACTCGCGATCGTGCTGCCATCTGGACTGACAGCAACGCTTGTGATGGAATATGTATGTCCATCAAGTGTCTCAAGCTGCTCTCCTGTGGCGGTATCCCACAAGCGGATGGTTGCATCATAACTTCCACTGACAAGGACCCTACCATCTGGACTGAAGACAATACTGGTCGCATTTGCGGGGTTATCCGTCGGCGCGTCACCCGCAAGCCCTGCCGGCGTCTCCACTACCAGTTCAGGGTCAATAGGTTTGCGGAAAGTACGGAGGGGGGCCGCTGTAGCAACATCCCACAAGGAGACTGTGTCGCTCCCACCACTTGCGAGCATTTTACCATCAGGACTGAATGCAACGGTCCACACATCATCCTCGTGTTCGGTGATAGTGTGCAGGACTTCGCGTGTTTCGACATCCCATAAGCGAATGGTATCATCACGGCTGCCGCTGGCGAGCATAGTACCATCAGGACTGAACGCTAACGTCTCAACACCTGCTTCATGCTCCCACAACCCGCCGATGTATTGACCTGTGGCAACATTCCATAGACGGATACTATCGTCCTCACTCCCACTTGCGAGGATACTGCCATCAGGACTGAACGCAAGGCTTATCAGGTAGGAAGAATGTCCTCTGAGCGTCTTCAGGTGTTCGCCGGTCACTGCGTCCCATAAGCGGACAGTATTGTCCTGACTCCCACTTGCGAGTGTTCTGCCATCGGGACCGAAGACAACAACGTCAACATCATCTTGGTGTCCGATGAGAGTTTGCCGAAGTTTCCCCGTGTCAGCATCCCAGAGGCGGATGGTTTTGTCCCAACTCCGAGTGGCAAGGATACTACCATCAGCACTGAAGGTGACGCTCACAACAACATCAGAATGCCCAGTAATGGTTTCGAGATGCTTACCCGTGACAGGGTCCCATGACCGGACAGTGGCATCCCACGCGCCACTGGTAAGTGCCGTGCCATCTGGTGAGAAAGTAAGCCATAGACATCAGCGGTGTGTGCGGTGATTGTGCGTAGGTGCTCGCCTGTAGCTGCATCCCATAAGCGGACGGTATCGTCTTCACCTGCGCTCGCGAGCATACTGCCGTCCGGGCTATACGCCATGTCGTAGATATGAGATGTATGTCCGGGGAGTTTCTGCTTGACTGTCCAGGTAGCGGTATCCCATAGATAAATAACGGCGTTCAAATCACCGCTGGCGAGGGTGGCACCATCAGGACTAAGTACAACACTCGCGACGTTATCTCGATGCTCTTTAAGGGTTTGCTGGTGTTGTCCAGTAGCAACGTCCCATATACCGATCGTATCGTCTCGACTCGCACTGATGATCGTGCTGCCATCAGTACTGAAAGCAAGGCTATTGATACCCTCTGTATGCCCTCGAAGCGTTCTCAGGAGTTCGCCTGTCTCAGCGTTCCACAGACGTATAGTGTTATCTCTACTACCACTTGCAAGGACAGATCCGTCGGAACTGAAAACGAGACTGCGGACACTCCTTCTATGTTCAGGGAGGGTGTGCAAGACTTCACCAGTTTCAGGATCCCATAAGTAGATGGTCCCGTTCGCACTGCCACCGGCGAGCATGTTTCCATCAGGGGAATACGCTAGTGCCGAAACACCATATCCATCCGCGGTAAAAAGGGAAATTTCTTCATCGGTCGCAGTATC
This sequence comes from Candidatus Poribacteria bacterium, assembly GCA_047516705.1. Classification (GTDB taxonomy): domain Bacteria; phylum Poribacteria; class WGA-4E; order WGA-4E; family WGA-3G; genus WGA-3G. The sequence goes on from JAKZUG010000420.1 coordinate 6,789, forward strand.
ATAAATCCAAACCCCGAGGGCACCTGCAGCGGCAAGCCGCGTGCCATCAGGGGAATACTGAATTTCATATAACCAGCCTTTTCCGAGGCGCGCTGTGGCACCTTCGGGTAGGTGCCATTGTGGCGAATCCTGGGCAAAACTGTTGTAAGAAAAAAATAGAGCCGTCACGCAGAGAAGGGTTAATATGGAAATGAATGTAATTTACATAGATTTTCCTTTTATTAATTGGGTTGCCGACTTTAGGCAACCGGAATTTAGAGCGAATCTCATAAATATTTAACAACGATTTTCTATACATCGCCGATCAGTTTCATTCAAGGTTCTTTTTGTGAGTATCTCACAGTTTACCAGAGACGCTTCTTTTTTCTTAAAGACTTGTGCTAACCCTATTCAACATTTATGAGATTGGTTGCAGTAAGTACACAGTAACCGAAGTTGCTACCTTAGCAAAACAACACTGGTTCAGTCAACAGTCTATATTATAGTAAAGCCTACAATTAAATGGACACTAAGGAATTGGCGAGGTTAGGAAACCTCGCCAGCGGCGGTGAAGTATCAAGC
>JAKZUG010000421.1:0-2612 GCA_047516705.1 Candidatus Poribacteria bacterium
GAGGATAATATCAAATTGAGGTGCGCCATTGTTTTGCGCTTCTTCAATGAGTGGTAACGACTGATATGTGCAGAAAACGACGGTCATTTTGCCAGTGTCAAGATTCTGCAACGTATGAGATATTGATAATGGGTCTGTGGTGACGGGAATTTTGAGTTCTTGAATGGAAGCGTCCTCGGTTGCGGCACCTGCGTGTTTATCGGAGCAGATACCGATATAACTGTGTGGTACTCCCCGTTGGTCAGACCATTCTCGCATCGCTTGTGAAAGTAAACCGATAGACGGTACGAGATATAGCACTCTGCCCTCGGTTCCTGCAATCTCCTCAGCGATTCGGAGTGCTGTAAAGGTTTTACCCGTGCCGCACGCCATAATCAGTTTGCCGCGGTCTGATTCTTTGAAGCCGTTGATAACGTCGTCAAACGCTTCTTGCTGATGGTCTTTCAGATGGAAGCGTCTCTGTTTATAGGTGAGTTGTTCGGGATCGTGTAGGCTCAGGTCGGGCCAGTCAAACGGACTGCTTTCAAGATCGCTGAAGCGGATGACTCGGAATTTGTCTCCTAATGGTTCTATTAATCTGAGTGCGTTCGGTCCCAGTTCACCACCAGTATTTACGAGAATTCGAGCGTTGTCGGCAAAAGCGGGTAGGGAGGCTGTAGAGAGAAATGAATCGAGATCACCCATAGAAATTCGAGTTTCAGGGGCATAGCATTTACACTGGATAGCGCAAAAGCCACCATCGTGTTTTTGTGCGACGAGGTCAACGCCTATATCCGTGCCATCAAATTCTGTCTGGAGTTGTGCCCACTCTTTCCAAAGGTAAACTTCAGAAAACTGTTCTTTGTAGTCGGGGTCTTCAGTGAAATATTTCTGTATCAACCGCTCGAAAAGATCACCCTTTTGGCGTTCAGACTGTGCCTTCTCGCGGATGTAGTCGAGCGTGCTTTGGAAGCCGGGATTGGTTTGTCTGCTTTCGCCTTCGAGTCCTAAATAGCCTTGTGTTGTTTCTGACATATTCACTCTTTTTTTATCCTTTCCCAATGGTGGTTAACTATATCGGTCAGCATTTCGGGAGTGTTGTACATCCGGCACAGGATTTATAGATTATAGCTGAAAATAGAGTTTATTCACTTTCAGAATTTGGTCTAGCCCCGGAATGAGATTGACGTGCGGCTTGCTTAATTTCATGTAGTGTTTGTTGAATGCGAGTAATCATGGCCTCGTTTCCAACTGCTTCGGCCATTCGCAACGCCTGTTCCAAATCAAGCACCGCTTCATGTGTCCTACCTACCTTAGCAATCAGTATTCCACGATGGTAGTATGAAACTGGGGTATTAGGATATAGATTGATAGCCTCCGTATAATCAGTAATAACTCCTTCGTATTCATTAAGGGTACTTACTCCGGATTGAGACAACAACAACTCCCCTGCAACACCACGATTTTGATAATCAGATGATTCACCAGGGTCTATTTTAATAGCCTCGGTAAAAGCAGCGATGGCTTCCTCATATTTACTGTCATCTATTTTGCGAAGACCACGCATCCTATATTGAGATGCAGCAAGCTGCGTATAGGTTACATCTTGGTTGTGTTGACGTGCGAAACCTTCAAAGTCTGGAAACAGCCTCGCTTCACTGATACCATGTACTTGCTCTAAAGATTCAAGGATTTCCTTCTTTTTACTTCCAAGAATGATGCATGCTTTATCGGGATCAATTTCCACTGATCCAAACAAAAAAATAGACTGTTGTGCGATAATACGACTGTTCTGATGTGGGGGATGCCATTTATAAAGCTGCTGTTGCCTCTCACCCGTATTACCTAAGAAAAAGTAATCAATATCTTTTTCCAGCAACTCCAGCGTGACCTCTCTAAATTGGTATTTCTGATCTGTATGGACAGCGATAAACTTACCGCACCTTGTAGCACTATCGGAATTTGGATTGCAAGCAAAGTAGAGCGCGATTAGGGCATTATAGGTAAAATCTATTAGGCATGTAGCAGCGCGAAAGTGTTGAAGTTCAGCAAGTATCTCCAGGTCCCTCAGTTTCCGTCCATTTTTCCAATCCATATCTTGCAAGCGGACATCTTTAATCAAGCCCCTATTAATTTGAACGAATTTCTCAAATTTTACGTCTTCACTTTCATTTCCATTTTTTAAACGACGGTAAGTGGATGCACTGATGTTGTACTCCTCATTTGGCACACCGCGAAACAGGTACCCGCCCTGATTGAATTGGGATGCCCATTCCATAAACTCATTTAAGGATTTAACCAGAGTTAACTCTCCGTTTTCCAATACATTTACTCCCTTCAATTATGAACATGCAATGAATAATACCACTATTAGTCTACTCGTGTCGGTGGTTAGATTTATTGGATTTACCAGTCCCCAGTCCTTTATCCTCCTGCTATGGTAAGCTTCGTAGTGCCACCCAAACTGGTTTAAAGAGTGTATCAGATAGGCGAAAAATAGGCAAGTCGCTTTTTTGACTCGACGGAAACCTATCGCCACGATTGTTAAACGATTGGCGGTAAACCACGCGCCCGAAAATACTCATTCAATGCATCTGCCATCACTTGCTCCTGGCTCTTTTCCTCATCTACAG
>JAKZUG010000422.1:0-8065 GCA_047516705.1 Candidatus Poribacteria bacterium
GATGCCGAATCGGGCACGCGTTGCCCCGACGGTTTCGAGCGTAATTGTAAAGCCGTTATAGGGACCGGGGTAGGCGATGAATTGATAGCGTTCAAATATCGTGCTCCACTGTTCTTGCGCTTGAATTTCTGCCTTTAAAAACCCGTTCTCAACTGTCCAGACGGAATCATCTCCGTTGTGCTGCCAGTCCTCTTCTGCCTCTTGATCAAAATGGTCTTCCCAAAGCACGGCATCCGCGCTCCGCTGCAGAATAAAAGAGACGCAAATGATTATGATTGCTATCAGAATGTGTGCAACGGTTTTCATTTCAGGAGTGCTTCCTCTATGCAAAGTGCATTTAGAAAGTTGGGTTTCGCTACGCTCTATCCCTATGTGTCAATTTAGGATATTTCTCGGTATTTTGTAGTAGAATCTCTACAAATGCCGCCCCTCTGGGGCTTGGGTCTTTGGTTGCTGCACGTTTCTACACAAATGCCGTCCCTCCGGGACTCACGAGGGCTTTTGGGATATACACAGTTCGTATCTCAGACCCGGCGCGGTTACAAACCGCGCCTACCGGTCTGGGGAATGAGGATGTCTTTTTTTAAATTGACACCTATGGGTTTCGCTACGCTCCCCGCAACCTACCGCTGTTAGGGAGATTTGAGTCGTATACAATTGTACCAGTTACTTGTGTCCTCTGATGTGCCTTTTTCTTGGCGGCTGAGTTTGTTGGTTTCGGGACGAAATTTCGGTCGGGTAAAGTGTCCCGCGGTATGTTTCAATATTTTCAGATTATGCTGGCTTTGTGCAGTTGCACAGGAATAACTCGAAGTCCCGCGTTTGTAGTACTTCGGTGCGATGTATTTTTCGCCCGCGTGCACATATTGATAGTAACCGACTATCTCCGCCTTAGATTTTACAGTGTCTCCGTCGCGCCAATGCTCCTCAAATCCGCTCCATGGGAATCCTGTAACGCTATTCGTCGAATCGATATCTGTCCATCCAATTTCAGATACGAGGATGATATGGACAGTATCCGTGCCCCATGGTGTGTCAGCAGTTGCGAACCGCCACTCCTGTCGTCGGTACCACCAGACCTTCCCGGGTATTGAGGAGGGCCAGACTTTGGCATCTTCTCTGGTATAGATAATGTCAAAAAAGCCGGCTTCATTGAATTTGTGCGCGGTATCGGGACAAAGCACCTGACTGTTGATTTCTGGTCCGAACCAGCGGTTTTCGCCTTCGGATGCTACTAATTGACCGGGTTCTCGATAATAGCGACCCGCTGCTTCAAGGATGGCAATCTCCCGAAGAATGATCCTCTCGTCTTCTGTGAATGTCCCGTGTAAGCCAGCGTTTGCGGGGAAGACGAGAAATTGAATATAGGCAACTACAACGAACACAACCCAGTGAACGGCACACGGCGTGTGCCTACTACTCTGCGAAAGGGGTGCCATCTCGTTTTCCCAGATAGATACGATATGCAGTGCCAGAAGCAGGAATTGCGATCTGCTTGTGAATGCGTGTACGTTGATAACGTTTTGTGGTATCTTCAAATACTGCGTGGACAGCACGGATGTACAGCTGATAGCGAGCTTCTGTGAGATTAGAGAATTTAAATTCGCCGTGCGCGTCTGTCTCTACCTCAAACCGATCCAGTGTCATTGACATGTCGGACGGATACAATTCCCAAGGATACCATGATCGCGAAACAACAGCATTTCGGACAGGCTCGCCTGTATCCGCCCAGAGAACTTGACCCTGCAGCGTTGCAGTGGGTTGATCCGCTATGATAAGGAGCTCTTCGGGATTCGTTGATGCGTCCACGTCAATACTTGTTGCCGAGATGCCGTCTCCGATGATATAGAGGGTGTATTTTTCCGCAAAAAGCCCCTCAATGACGAAAGCAGCTTCTGTTACAGGAAGATATCTTGATAAGAGCGGTTTATGCAACGCCAACGGATTTAGGCTCGGTTCCATCTGTGTATCTGCGGGGAATACCTTTACGGTGAACTGCGCATCCGCGGGGAGGTCCTGTGGTAGGATAACGCGTCCTTTAACGGCAACTCCTTTTTCAAGCCGAACAATCGGCGGCATTTTTCCGATATCCACGTGCTCGTAGATTCTGGAAAAGTAGCCTCTCTTGCTTACCTCAAGCGATAGAAGTTGTGGCTCGGTTTCTAATACTTGCATCTGAAAGTTGCCGGTATCGTCTGTCTGTGCTGCTGCGAGAATGGCACTGTGCCCGTATGGTGTTTCCGTGTGTCGCGTTGCGTAAATCTGTGCGCCCGCTATTGGACGTTCGTATGCATCGACAACCGTGCCGTGTAACGTCTCCAATTTCGGCAAGCGGATAGAAACCTCAACCTGCTTTTGTGGGTTAATAGATTCTACGTAGGCTATAATAACATCGTTTCGGGAAATTGTCAAGGTGTACGCAATCGGATAGAGTTCAGCAAAGTGAAAATTACCCGTGGCATCAATCTTCACTGCGTGTTCAATCGGTGCGGCGGCACGAAAGAAGTCCGCCGACTTCGCGTGCATCTTTAGGTTCACGATAAGTCCAGCGAGATTCTTTTCTCGAGAAACACTGCCCTGTAGAGATAGGGTACGTTTCAACATAATTTCCCCTAAATCATAACTATCTTTATCGGGCGACATCTCGTGCCGTAAGCGTTTCGCCTGATACTTCGGATGGAGTGCCATGAGTGAGAAGGCGTAGTAGGTCTGCGGGTCATTGGGGATCGTCAGTGAAAAAGTGCCTTTTGTATCTGTTGCTGTTGCGTGCTCGAAATCTCGGTCGGGGTAGACACGCGCGATCTTTTCAGCATCGGCGCGCACGAGAACATCGGGAATCGGTTGTCTGCTTTCGGCATCGACGAACGTGCCGTGGAGTGTTGCGCCGTCTGGTGTTTGGCAGATGCCAGCGGCGGTAGAAAAAAAGAGCAGTAGCAATATCAAATAGGTGGTATTATTCATACAATATGTTCGCTTGCGTGGTTTGATGAATGATTGTAGCATAAAATGGAAAAAATATGGTTATCAGTTGTCAGAGGGATAGTTGTCAGTTGTCAGAGGATTGGTTTTCAGTACTCAGTACTCAGTTTTCAGTTAAAGAGAGGTTTGATTAACCAGGGCATCTCTTAACTGAGTACTGACAACTGAGTACTAACTCGTCTGAACCAGGATTTTCAGGATTGGAGACGTTCCTTGATTGACAATTGTCTTTTATAGAATTACCGAATTATTTTTTTATTTCATCAAAGCGCACCTACTAACAGACGTTTACATATTTTTATACTTCACCATAATTTTATGTAACCTTTTTCGGGGATTTGCATTCTTAACTTACAATGCAGCTTCAAATTTAAGAATATCAAACCGAAACGACGCGTTTTGTGAGCACAGCAAACTTGGAGGTAAAATCGTGAAAGAAAATAGTGTAGATGTGTGGGATGCCTTTCTCAATACACTTGAAAACCGCGGCGTATCAAGTAGCTGGGAGGTTGCTCCGGAGGTTCAGGAAGAACTTATCAATTACTTCAAAACGAAAATTAATATTGGTGTTGTTGACGGGAAAACTGCGCTCCCATCGGATCTAATATGGAATGAGTATGTCTGGCGTTTTCCAGATGAGATGCGTCAAAAACTGACCGAGCATGCTGAACGGGTGCTGGCAACCGATCATGATAATGGCGCAGCAGCCAAATTTTTGGCTATTGTGACAGCAGGAACATCTTACGACATACCCGCTGATGAATTCTGGCACCTTTGGGAGAAAGCAGCGACACTGTTGCCAAACGAAGTGGATATTTGCTATTTGACGTTTGAAAATTCCAGTCTCAATATCCTCCTTGATGAAGGCGTCGTAGCACTTGAAAGACTCTTTGCGCGGTACCGAGAAGGTGAAGAACCGACTTTGTACCAATGGCTATTCCGTTGCTGCTATGACTACTTGCATGTCACAGCGAGACCCAACGATTTTTACCAGAGGCTTGAAAGCGATGATCCGCTAAGTGAACGGTGGACAGTGGTGATGGAAAAGATTCAAGCCGTTTTTGAAGAACAGTTAGTGCGAACGCCTGACCATTGGCATACTGTCCGCATGTTAACTGAAATCCACGAAGCCTTAGGGAATACTGAGGGAATGGAAAAAGTTCTCAAGAAGGCACAAACGGTTTTTGAAAAACAGTTGGAACAGGACGAAAATGACTGGAACGCTCTAAACGGATTAGCAAATATCCATGAGAAATTAGGAAATACCGAACTTGCCAGAGAATATAAGCTCAAAGTAGACCCCAGTTTGGGATGGGTGGGACAGGTGTTGCCTGATTTCTCATCGGCAGTTGATCTTGATAGCAAACCGATTTCGCTTGCTGACTACCGTGGCAAAGTCGTTCTGCTTGACTTCTGGGCAGTGTGGTGCGGTCCCTGCATCGGAGAGATGGAGAATGTCAAAGCGGTGTATGAGAAATATCACGACAAAGATTTTGACGTTATCGGTGTGAGTTTGGACAAAGACGAATCGGTGTTGCGCGAGTTCATCAAGGAGAAAGAGATACCGTGGCGACAAATTTTGGACGATGAAGGTTTTAGTGGTGCCTTTGCGAAGCAGTATGGTGTCCGTGGTATTCCCGCGCCGTTTTTGATTGACCGGGAAGGTAAGGTTATTTCGGTTAAGGCGAGAGGTTCGCTCTTAGATGAACTTGTTGAAGCAGAGATTGAGGGTAAAAGGTTTAGCTTGCGTTAATCGATTTTTCGCTGTGTTTTATAGTAAAACCCACAATTACTTGGACATTGTGAATAGGCGGGGTTAGAAACCCCGCCAGCGAAGGAAGGGGTTGTTGTTTCGTAAAGTGTCAACATATTTCCCGATTTTACTATATAACGAATCCTATAAACATGCTGAAGAAATACCCAAGCAAAAACCCCCAGAGCCATTCAGTTTTCGGTTTTTCTTCGTTTCTATCGGAGCAGTCGCGATTCGGAGATCGCTCCTACACGAGGTTCTGAGAGATCCAAATATTGGTCTTGTGGGAGAACTGAATGACTCTGCAAAAACCCCTTACAGGGCTTGACTTTTTTTCAACGGTTCTCTATAAACATGCTGAAGAAATACCCAAGCAAATAAACCCTACAGGACTAAAGAGGGGTTTTGGGGTACGTAAGGTTTGCGTCTAAGACCTGGCGCGGTGGCAAACCGCACCTACCGGACCCCTTCCCAGTAACGGGTGGGGACCCCGGGAAAACCCGGACGATTCTTAACAAATAAGTGGCGACTCTAAGACAGGATGTGACAGCAATGGATGAATCACGTGACGAAGAACTGGTATATCAAAGTTTAGATGACGAGGATGAGGGTGCTTTTGAAATCCTTTATCACCGTTATGAAATGTCGCTTCTTAATTTTTTCTACAGACGGGTTGGGAGTTGGGAGACCGCGCAAGACTTGATGCAAGAGACGTTTATCAAGGTGCACGCCCACCTCGGAACGCTTCGGGATCGCAAAAAGTTTTCGAGTTGGATGTTCAGTATCGCCAAGCAACTCATCGCAACACACATTAGAGAGAACCGGAGAAGTATTGAGACAGATCCTGTTGATGAAATTTTTGAAACCCACACGATAGAACCTGAGCATCGCTCGCCTGTGGAATCCATAATTGCCGAAGAACAATTAGAAATCGTCCATGCTTTGGCACAGCGGTTGCCGGAATCAGAGCGGCGTGCGTTTGAACTGCGGCTTGATAACATGACGCTTGAAGAAATCGCAGAAACCTTGGACATTAGTCCATCGGCGACGAAGGTGCGGTTGCATCGGGCAAAACAGAAGTTAGTTGCTTGGATGAAATCTGAATATCCCAGCGAGTTCGATAATATATTGCTGGACAAAGGTTAGAAATTGCGTAGCATCGGAAAAATTTGCTTTTATGATGTAACCTTTTCTGCGGATTTGCATTCTTAATTCACCAAAAGGAGAATCCAACATGACACCGACGGATGTCAAGGAATTGCTGAAAGCCTTAATTGCGGAGGAATGTCTACCGATCGACGTTGTTGATATGGCACCCTCCCAAGATTTAGAGGCAAAGTACTCTACTACAGAGGCGCGTATTAAGGATGTTATCAACCAATGGAACAAGGACGGTAAAATCCATGTGCTTCCTGCTGGCCAACCGGAAATTATGGAGTTCTATACCAAAACCGACGCAGCCTCACCTACCAAGGAATTACTGGAGTCCTTAGCCGTTGAAGCATTCCTCGAATCTGTCATAGTGGAACAGGAGCTGCCTATCCGTTTCACTGACTGTGGTTTCCGGTTAATTACATTGACGGAAGACAATACAACGCGTTACCCTGTTAAAATCCTTCACGGCGGATTTCGGTTAGAGAAGAGAACAGGAACCGAGATTGAATCATCGCAGCTTGAGAAAGCCGTAAATCGTTTTGAGGCTATGCTGAAAAGGAATGGTATAAAGGCAAAAATGTTCCATCGGGGTTTCCAACTCGAAAAGGATGGGGAAACTGAAATACCGCTCTCACAAGTCAGCAAGATTTCAGAACAGATAGATACAACCCTCGGCATCAACTATGTGCTGAATGCATACGAATACGCGAACCGTGATGAAGCCTCGGCAACGAGTTGGACGAGTGCGAGTATCTGTGTCTCTCTGTGGCGTTTCCCGCGGCGTTGAACCGAAATCTTATTCAATGAAAGGAGAAAAACTCATGAGTCCAAATGATGTCAAAGAATTATTAGACGTATTAATTGCCGAACTCCGACTGCCCCTCTATGCTTCCGATGACGGTCCACAATTGGTTAGCGAGAAGGCAGATGGCTTGACGCAATCAAGGATGAAGGAAGTGGTGGATCGATGGATGAACGGCTGCGGTAAGAGCCATTCTATTTCCGTTGGAAGGTCTGTGTCTGAGAGGAATAAAGCGACGATTCACCTCGCTTCGGAAACGTACCGCGCCCCAGAAGTTAAGGAGATCCTGAAGTCGCTAATTGAGGAACAGGCACTCCCTTTGACAGTCGTTGATAATGGTTTTCGATTGGAAATCCTTGTAGATGAAGGGGTGAACTATCGCTGTGACGATATGGTGACACTGGAAACTTTATTAGAAGAAGAGGGCTTAGACGTGCCTGTACGCCATAGAGGTTTTCATCTATGGCAGGAGGAAGATAGTGCCGAGATCCCGTTTCCGCAGTTTGAAGCGTTAGCAAATCGCCTCGCAGTTGCCTTGGAAGGACATGGGTTGCGGATGAGATTGCTCCATAAAGGTTTTGAACTACAAAAGAATGAAGAGGACGAGGTGGATATTGCAGAGGCGAAGGAACTTACCTATCGCTTAGAGATTATGGTAGGCATCCGCTATGTCCAAGGTAACTATTCGTATTCAAATGATGTCGAGAACCCAGAGATTCATTGGAAATCTGCTGGCGTGAATACCGCTCTACCGATACTTTAAAATAAAAATCACCGGATTGGCATGCACGCCGAAGCGAGCGAATGACTTAGAACTCGGCAGTCTATCCGGTCAAAACATACATAAGGAGATAAAACAGATGACGTACGTAATTTGCGAACCCTGTATTGACGTAAAAGACAACGCTTGCGTTGAGATATGCCCCGTGGATTGCATTCACCCGCATCCGACTAATGCAGCCGATGAATATGAAACGGTAAATCAACTTTACATTGATCCGGAAGAGTGCATCGATTGTGGTATATGTGAACCGGCATGTCCCGTTGAGGCAATCTTTATGGAAGAGGATGTACCAGAAGAATGGGAAGATTTTATAGAAATCAACGCTGATTATTTTCAATAAATAGCTGCGGGCTGGCATATTATAGTAAAACCCACAATTAACTTTACATTGGCGAGGTTAGGAAACCTCGCCAGCGAGCGAGTGTATTCGCGGAATTGTTGCTCTTTAAAGTGTAAACATATTTTCGGGTTTTACTATATAACGCAAGTTGCCATCCTTTACAGACATAACACCCCTCCCCCTTCCCAGTAACGGGTGGGGACCCCGGGGTGGGGAAAGTGCCCGAAAACCTTATTGAAACGCTCAAAATTT
>JAKZUG010000423.1:0-5926 GCA_047516705.1 Candidatus Poribacteria bacterium
GCATAAGGATTTGGAACAGGTTGCCCAGCGTCTCAATGCTCATAGATTGACCATTCACCTGCGTGACCTCAAGGGGGATATGAACAAAGTTCCACCCGGCATCGAGAGATAGTTCAAAAGCAAAGAACCCTGTTTCCTTAAGTTCAGGTTCGGTGTCTTGTCCCGTGTCCATATTACCTACGTTTCCATTGTTCCCGTTGTTCCCGTTGTTTCCATTGTTCCCGTTGTTTCCATCAGTCGGTGGCGTTAGGGTTTCCACTGCTTCTGCGCTAAAGGTCTCCGTCCCCTGAATTCCTACGGCAGATACCTCGACGGTGTTTGTTCCCAGATTTGGACCCAGCGTCAGCGCACTCTCTGCTCTACCATTTGCATCGGTCGTGGTTATTGTGGTACTCAGGCTTCCGCCACCGGCAGTTATGTCAAACGTTACGGTAGCCCCGTCAAACGCAGCATTGTTTTGATCATGTACTTCAACGATGAATGGGTTTGCTAGTTCCGTGTTGATTAACTCCTCTTGGTCATCGCCTGAGATTTTCACCAGTTTTGTAGCCACTGCCGGCGGTAGAGGCGGATTAGGATTAGGGTTAGGATTTGGATTAGGGTTAGGATTAGGGTCAGGAGTCGGGGCAGGATCTCCGCCGTTGCCATTTCCGCCGTTGCCATTACCGTCGCCACAGTTTAAGTTTAAGCCTTCTCCGGTCTTGTTTGGAACTGCTGCATACCCACAGGTAGTCCAGTATCCCCAACTTCTCGCTTCTCCGTTTGAACGTCTTTCATCAATATGCCCGTGTCCACCTATATAATCCTCGCCTGTGTCGCAGCCTGTCCCGAAGCAAGGATCTTCCGAGGTGCCCGGACGAAAATGTGCTGCAGGCTTACCAGTGTCATTGTCTACGGCATTCCATTTTTCATCGAACCAGTGTGCAAACACATCCGCACACCACAAAATTGATAACACCATTAAAAATAAGACAATTCTCGTCGTTTTCATTTTTCAGTCTCCTCATTTCCTTTTTTTATAGAATGTGTAAAACGTGATGCGTAAATAGTCAGGGGTTCATTTAACACCAGAGGTGCGCCATGTGCATCAAAATACGCTACATCCGTAGGTCGGGCATCCCCGGTCACGTGATCCTCTCGGACTTGCCCGGCTCCAACGCTCCAGCGTGTTCGTAGTTCTTATAGTAGGTAGCGTTAAACGGGAACCGTGAAACCCAACACTCACGTTTCACGCATCAGGTTCTGCTAATGCATGGGGTTCACCATTCTAATGAACCCATGCACTAATGAACCGATGAACCAATATAGGGCGACATATCTATAGGTAGTCGCCGAGTATGGAAACTCAACCTACAGACTATCTAGCAAGATGATTTATTTATTAGGTCACTTGTTGGATGAGTAGAAGCTAAATCGGGCAAATCATCACTCACGATGAATCGCCGAATCCACTGCACACAGCGGGAGAGGTTTTGCCGCGATACCGAGAGGTCGTTAAAGAGCCCCGCCCGGTAAATCGGGATCAAGAAGTCTGAATATTACGAAACCATAAATCCACGATTTCGTTACTATTCACGATTCCGTTAGTATCCGAACAATACTACGAAATCAGACAATTCAAAACAAGTCCGAAGATACCCGATGTGTTGTGCGACGGTGTCTTGAGCCGATACTATCGCGCGACATCGTCGGTATCTTCGGTATTCAGAGCAACCTGTAAAACCTGTTTTATCTCCGCTCAGAGTGAGCAGGGGGAAAAAAATAAGCGTGTAGATAGATTTAAAATATAATTCCGTTAACACAAAAAAGAGGGGTAAATTAGATTGAGTTATAGCCTGTTTTGTCAAACCTCTGGAGATTTTTTCTGTATCAGTGGCTGACTTTATCTATCTTTACCCAATATAACTTCCCTACAATACTACGCACACTGTTAAAAAAAGATACACAAAAAACACGAAAAAATACCCCAATCTCTGATAGGTAGTAGTTGGCGTTAAGATAACCTAAATCGCTACTTATCGGAAATTGGGGTATTTTAATTTTTATTGGCGATTGCGTTGTATTCTTATGTATCAGTTGCTAGTAGTAGGTATGCTCCGTATGCCTTAATCTACACACACCCGTAGATCGGACATCTTGCCCAACCCAAAGTCCCATTGGTGCGGCAGGTGTATCGCACGTAGGTTGGGTTGAACGGTTAAAAGCGAATCCCTATCAAGGACAATAGAGGTCCTGCCTGTTAACAACACGGTCTTATAATATAGATATAGTGAAACCCAACACTGTGAAACTGTCAACTTCCGTGGGAGTGGGGTTTCCCCGCCCGTTAAGTGCTTTACCCATCGTTCCAATGGAGCTCTCCGTTCCGTTTTTTCTTACGCATTACTCGTTACATTTCACGTTTCACGTTCTTCGCTTTTTTACCGGTATCGCTCCACATCGGCGGGTTCAACTATCTCCTCCCCCAAAGAAACGTTCAATCTCTCCCCCCACTCCAAGATCTGCTGATAGGTGGCGTCTGGCACGTCAACGCCGTGCGCCAAGCGCTGGATGCGGGAACGATGTTCATAATCACCGGGAACCAACACCTCCTCAAAACCGGGCGCGGGTGGTATCGACTTAATGCCATCCATAAACGCACGTACGCCTTGTTGATACGCTTCCAACGGGGTAAATGCACTGACGTTCAAGACTAGCATAAATTGCCCTCCCATCGCGCCACGTTCAACATCGAAATTTCCGCTCAATCCACCCAACAAACACATCAGCAGCGAGAACGCGTAGCCTTTGTGCTTGCCAAACGGTAGCAGAAATCCGCCGTCATAGAAGGCCGCCGTTTTGACGCTGGGGTTGCCATCCTTGTCCACAATGCAGCCTTCCGGTAGGTCCGCGCCCCGGCTTTGGGCGAACATAATCTTACCGCCGGCGATCATACTTGTGGCAAAGTCAATGATAAATGGCGCGTCATCGCCGGTGGGCACGCCGACAGAAATCGGATTCGTGCCAAGTGCACCGCTGGCACCGCCAAAGGGAACGATATTCCCGCCATCCTTCACACCATTCCCGTTGGTGGTGATACCGATACACCCCGCCCGCGCGGCTGCCTCTGCATATTCGCCAAGTCGACCGATATGCCCAGTACGGACGAGAGTCACACTACAGGTGTCAGCTTCCCTTGCCTTCTCAATTGCCCGTTCCATCGCTTTTCGTGCAGTGTGGTGCCCAAAACCGTTTCCGCCATCAACACGCAAGGTGTTAGTCGTTTCGTCAACAAACATCGGTTCAGCGGCGGGTTGCGTCCCACCGTCTGCGATACTTTGCAGATAACTCGGAATGCGGATCACGCCGTGCGAGTCGTGTCCGGCGAGGTTCGCATTTACCAAAATCTCCGCCACGTTTTCGGCGATGTGACGGGGTGTATCCGCCGCCATAAGCACTTCTCGCGTCATGGCGTGTAAATAGCTCGCCTGAAAGGAATGCGTTGTCCCCATAATGCTGCCTCCTTCTCCGTTTCTATTGTCGTCATATATCACAGATCAGTCAGTCTAGACCCTATAAAATTGAAGCGCGTTGTCGCAGAATAGCTTTCTCAGTTCATCGTCCGAACAGCCACTGACCGCCCACTCCAAAGTCTCGACCCATCTCGGATATTCGGTCGCCTGTGCTGCGACGGGCCAATCACTGCCGTAAATCACACGATCAAAACCGAAGCACTCGATGACGTGATCTATATAAGGCTTCAGATCTTCTCGTGTCCATGTTTCAAAATCGGCTTCGGTCACGAGCCCCGAGACCTTACAAAAGACGTTGGGGAATTCCGATAACTCTTTAATTTCGCGTTTCCACGGTTCAAAGAGTTGATCCTTGATGTTCGGTTTGCCGATATGATCCAATATAAACTGGATGTTCGGACATTGCTTGACGAACTGAATGGTATTGGCAAGGTGCGGATGGTAAATACAAATATCAAAGCTCAATCCGAATTCCTCAAGCGACTGTACGCCCCTGATAAAATCAGGCTGCACACAGAATTCGAGGCTTTCTGATTGAATCAGACGACGGATCCCTTTGACCATCGGATTTTCAGCCAGTTGCTCAAGAAGTGGTCTCGCACCGTCCCCTTTTTCAAGCGGTGCCCCTGCCACAATCCCCCGGATTCTAGGGTCTTCTTTCGACAACGATGTGATCCACTCTGCCTCTTTCAGGTTTTCGTCGGGATGGGGATCGCACTGCACAAAAATCATTGTTCCAACATCAATCGTCCCGCAAGCGTTTCGATAATCCGCTAACAAATAAGGTTTGTTCAGAAATGGAACATCTTCAAGCCACGGGTATCTCAGAACACTCGGATCCCAGAGATGAATGTGTGTGTCGACGATTGGAAAATCTGCCATGGTGTCACTCCTTATGCTATACACATATCGCCCCGCCCCGATAAGATCGGGATTCAAAACTGGAGCGCAGGAATTGTAGGTATCGTGATTCTATAGATATATCGCTCCTCCGGAGCGAAGGTTTCTGTTAGACGGTTTGAGGTTTTGTATATTTGAGTTACTGGAGACACGATAGCACTGTGATGCTTTGTTTGTTTATCCGTGTTTTCTGTGTAATCTGCTAAATCCGTGATTCAGACGATAATTATGTGCTGTCCGTGGTTAAAGAGATTGTAACACACTCGAGTAAAAAGGTAACGGAAATTTTCGGTTGACAAGCCGCACAGCTGGTGCTATTATGTCGAAAAGACTATCTTGATTTTGCGAGCACTGAGATATTGACAATAGGGAGGGAAAAACATGACAAAAAATTCGACCAATTCGCTTCAGGGGACATCGCACAAGCAAATATCACTTATCACCAAAGTGCTCGTGGTTGTTCTTGTTGTTATGCTTATTCTCTTTTTTTTACAGTGGTATTTGATAACAGAGCTATTCAAGTTTGCTGCAGGTCTCATGAAGACTCAACTGATACAGCAAGCACCTGATGGTGTCGATGCAGAAGCAATCAAAGCAACATTCAATCGGGTTGAACAAGCGATGCGGGCTATGCCGTTGAGTTATCTGCGGGGACAGGTGCGCTTGAGGAAAGTCCGAATTGCGATAGATTATGCGTTGAAAGCGACCGAAGATGGACTGTGGAGTGCGGAAGAGATTAATACGCTGCTAAAAATGACGGATGCGGCTGTGGGATTCAGAGGAAAGGAATAGTAGCGAATGAAAGAATTGACAGACCCTTACGAAAAATTTGCATATTCCTACGACCGCATGATGGCGAATGTCAACTATGCCCGCTGGGTGACCTACATTAAGGATCTCTTCAGGCATTATAAATCTGAACCACGAAAGATTTTAGAGGTTGCCTGCGGTACAGGAGCGTTGACGGTGCTGATGGAGGAGCGGGGCTACGAAATGTGCGGTCTAGACCGCGCCGAGGGGATGCTGACCGTTGCGCGTCAAAAAGCGGAGGAGCAGGGGCTAGATATCCCATTTATGCGTGGCGATATGCGCGATTTCGATCTGCAAGAGCAGTTTGATGCGGTGCTTTGCATCTACGATAGCATCAACTATGCAGTTAGTGAAGCCGAACTTGAGGCAGTTTTCCGGGCTGTTTCAAAGCATTTAGTCCCGTCCGGGCTGTTTATCTTTGATGTTACCACTGAGCGAAATATCGTTCAACACTTCCATGGACAGACGTTTGCGGAGAACCAGCCTGACTACTCCTATACGTGGAAAAATATGTACACCTATCACGATAAGATTTGTCGAACAGTGCTCACCTTTTTCATCCGTGAAGGGGAACTATTTCGCCGTTTTGAAGAGGTTCACATCCAGAAAATCTTTGAAGTCAGCACCATCAAAAAGCTGTTGAAACAGACTGGATACAAAATACTTAGTGCGTATGATATGTACACTTTTAACCGGTGGAGTCG
>JAKZUG010000424.1:0-8082 GCA_047516705.1 Candidatus Poribacteria bacterium
GAATCCCATCAACAATCCGGTAGGACTGTTCGCACATTTTGCAGTGGAGACTGTGTTGTTCCCACGTAATCTCACCTTTACACTGCGGGCAGACGAGAATTTCTTGCAATGTTTTCGTCTGGCGACTTTTACTTTTTGTCAAAAGCGATTTTGCACGGGAAACGATACCTCGCGGCACTGCGCTTTTAAGAAGCAGTAACCACTCATTATGTCTCGGACCATTACCCTCTGATGCGACAAGCCTGTCAAGCGTATCGGAGCATTCCAAATCCAGTGCTGATTCATGTTCGAGAAGTATTTTATAGTTTATTTCATTTTCCCATTCGTATTGGACCAAGAAGAGGTTATGATGCGTAATATGAAACCGCTTCCAATGCTTATCTGTTACCGCCAATCTGTGAAAAAGTTGCCCAAATTGGGAATTTTTTTTATTCTTCCGTAGCATCAAACAGCCATCGACCCAGTTGACGACCCAGTTGTGATAGTACCACCCGTAGATTCGCTCACCTATTTCAGACGGCGTTTCAATGTAGCCTCGGCATGCAACACGCATTAATTCGGAGATGAGTCGCCTCGGATCTTCGACGTGCTCCAACACATGCGAACAGATAACATAGTCGAACGCCCGATCTGCGAATGGCAGGAACTGCCCATCTGCTTCCACCATCGGACGGTCGGTAACGATTGCACCGCCGCGCTGTTCGTCATCGCCTATGAATTTATCGCACAAGACATCCGAACGTGTCTTTGGGTTGTGACCGCTCCCTATCTCTAAAACAAAATCGTTCGGACGGATGTTCATTTCTCTACAACCATCGTAATATAAGGACTCAGGTACGGAAACGTGCTAGCGATGATTCTACCTTTTATGCCAAATCCGACAGCCTTTTTTATGATTGTGAATCCGTTGAGTCGGAAAAATTGGGCGAGATCAATCGGGCTGGCGTAATATGCGCTGTCTGAATCGCCACCGATTGCATCTGCTTGTAAATCAGGTTCGCGGTAAATGAAATGCGGCGGTTTGGTGGAGAACCGTTTCGTTAGATAGAGCCGACAGTTTCGCGTGAACTGCTGCAACGCTTGCCGCTTCGTCTCACCCCAAACAGGTCTGCCGGGTTTGCCGGACATCAGGCTGAACCAATCCAGCAGCGGGATTACGGGTGAACAGAGATTCGGTCCAGAGATCACAATGCGTCCGCCTTTGGACACCACGCGTATCATCTCCTTTAAAGCTGTCTCCACATCGGGCAGGTGTTCAACTAATTCGTTTGAACAGATAACATTGAAGGACTCACTTTCGAACGGGAGTTCCATCACGTCACAGACTTGGTATCGGAGACTCGGATTTTCCCAGTCTTGTGCTTCTTCAAGAAAGAGCGGGGAAATATCGGTGCCGACGACATCGAAATCTGCCTGATTGAGCAGCCGCGCGGAGATACCGTTCCCACATCCGAGGTCAAGTATCTTGGAACGACGGGGCGCGTAACGGATTACCAATTCTACGTAGTGTCGGAGGTAGGCTTCGTCGTGTGCAGCCAAGAGGCTCTTATAGGTTTCCGATGTTTCGTAGAATTCGCGCATCCGCTGGCGGATTGGCGATGATGTTTCAGGCATCGACGTTTCCATCATAGCGTTCTGTTCCGCAGGATATTATACACGTTTGTCGGCACGGTAGCACCGATATCCGTTACAAGCGGAGCGTATTCCACGGTGCCTCGTCATAAACATCAATGAGTTGGTATCCCTCTGCCCCTTTGGAAGGACTCAAGGTTACAAACAACTTCGCGGATTCAGAAGAAACGTTGAAGGAAGCGTGAACCATGTCCGCGGGGATGAAAACGGAGTCACCTGCATTTAGTATCTGTTTCTTATCTTCGAGCCACTGTTCGACACTGCCCTCTATGACGTAGATAACCTCTTCTTGATCAGGATGTTTATGAAAATCGTGTCCATAACCGGGTGAGAGGCTAACTTCCATTGCCACGATGTCTTTCGCGCCTGTACTTTCTGGACGGCTGAGCCAACCGATTGTGCCCCAGTCGAGTTCGTCTCGTTCTACGTTGGCTGACGCAATAAATTTTCCGTTCACGATGTTATGGATCCTCCTATTCATTCGCGGTATAGGCGCGCTGTGAAGCGCGCCTACAAAGGTTACTTGATCCTGTTACCTTTGGGATTTCAGTGTTGCCCAAGTTGTAGACAACTTCCCAAGTGGCTCGACAGGTGTTGACGCTGTATTCATTTCGGCTTGGATTTCATAGGACTTGAACGTCCACAAGAATCAAAAGCGCGCATCGGGACAAGTGTTATCGTTGTGAGGTTTTCAGCTGCCCCCAGGTTGTCGCGAGTTTCTGACGCGGATCGACAGGGAAAAGTTCAAAATGTCCTTTTTCCATCTGGTCGATAACCTCTTCCTCGCTGAGGGCACGGTTCCAGACGCGGACTTCGTCAATAAGCCCGAGAAATTCGCGGCTTCCTTCATGTGTTTTGCCGACGAGGACATCGTCTGTATCGGCTTTACCGGGTGGGGGTGGTTTTCCTGCGAATTCGCCAGCCATTTCACCATTTATCCAATACCGGTGTGTACCATCATCAACTTGTCCCACGACATGTTGCCACTCATCGAGTCCGACTTTCCCATTGCAAACACTTCCTGCCCCACTAACACTGAGGTGAAGGCATTGACTCACAGATTCGGTGTAGAAACTGTAAGATCGGGCTGCGTTACCTTTGGCGACGATACCCTGCCACTGTGCCCCACCAGGGCCGGTATGGCGTTCGGTATGAATCCATGCCATGACAGTGACGCTCTCATCAACGGTGAGAATGTCGTCGTGTGGTACTACAACCCAGTCGCTTGTGCCGTTAAATTCCAGTGCCTTGCCGAATTTACCGTCAACATGTTTCGGATCGCCAGCCATTTCGCCGTGATTCTCATATTTTGAATGGTCGATGGTGTTTTTTCCGTCGAGTTCATCAAAAGAGAAGTAGAGGATGAGTGAATCCTCCGGTTCGTTTGCGCCATAGGCAAAAGATACCGCAAACGTGATAAGAATTAGTAATATAAATAGATTCTTCATTTTACCTCCAAAAAAGTCTCCCTTAGCGGGATTTTTTATATAGGCTAATCTATCGGAACAATTTCTCCACCTTCGATTGCCATAAACCTTTGGTTGACAGGGAGATGTGTTCCTCGGTCAATGTGTCCATTGGTCCACCAAATTTCAAGGCTTTCAATCTGTTCCGCTTTGCCAACGCCAAAATGGGCGCGCAGATCGTGGAAGGAAAGATAACTCCCGCCACTCTGCACCTCCCGATATTGGACGTGTGTTCCTGTTACGACCTTAATTCTTGCACCAATCCCCGAACGGTTGCTTTTTTGTCCGACAACTTGAACTTGTATCCAATTGTTTTGGTTACCGACTGCGTTTTGGAGCAGATCTGGACGTTGGTTGCAATTGGTGACGAGGATATCAAGGTCTCCATCATTGTCGTAATCACCGATAGCAGTGCCACGACTGACTTTTTTCAGTGCTAAACCGTCGGTCTCCGACGTGACATTCGCGAACGTTCCGTCGCCTAAATTTCTAAATAACAGATTCTTTTGCGGATAGGTTACGTGTTTCTCAAGGACATTGATATTATCCATCAGGTGTCCGTTCGCGACAAAGATGTCTTGGTGTCCATCGTTGTCATAATCAAAGAATCTAATGCCCCATCCTAAATAGCCGTGTGTTACCTCTGCTATGCCTGCAGTAATCGTGTTGTCGGTAAAGAAGGAGCTATCGTGATTGCGATAAACGGTATTGGTCTCTGTCTGGTAGTTGCTGACAGTGAGGTCGAGTCTTCCGTCGTTGTCATAGTCACCGAAATCGGTCCCCATACCGGCTTCTTCCTTCCCCATATCATTGTAGCATACGCCTGACATTAATGCAACCTCTAAAAAATTACCGTCGCCGTTGTTCTGAAATAGAAAGTTCGGGTTCTGGTCGTTGGCGACGTAGAGGTCAATGTTCCCATCGGCATCATAATCACCAAAAGTTACGCCTAACCCGTGTTGGGGGATCAGGTCTGCGGGACGGTATAAAGTTGATGCATCGGTGAACGTGCCGTCTCCGTTATTCTTGTAAAAAGTATCGTGAACCGCAGGATATGCATGCGGTCCGCAATAGACATGAACGCCACGCTCTTCACAGCGTCTGTCGTTTTCCGGCGTATATTCGGCGTAGTTCGCCACATACAAATCTAAATGTCCGTCGTTATCGACATCAGCAAAGGCGCAACTGGTGCCCCAGTTTGGGTTGCCGACTTTGGCGTGTGTCGTTACATCTGTAAAAGTCCCATCGCCGTTATTTTGATAGAGTTGGTCTGTACCGAAGTTGGTGACGTAAAGATCCAAGTCGCCATCATTGTCATAATCGCCGACGGTGGCACCGGTGCCGTAGGCGGTACTCCCAACGCCTGCCTCTTCAGTGACATCGGTAAAAGTGTTATCCCCGTTGTTTCGGTAGAGGACGTTATGCGGAGTCTTGTCTTGTACGTTGTCTATCTGAATTGCGCCATTGATGAGGTAGATGTCAAGGTCGCCGTCGCCGTCATAATCGAAAAACCCGCCGCCGGATCCGAGGAATTCATTAAAAAGTCTTAAACCGCTTCTACCATCGGTGTGCTCAAAGGTTAACCCTGCGGGTTCCGTAACATCAATGAAAATTTGATCTGCTAATACGGCGGTGTAGTATAGGGGGCTTATAACCGTGGCTATGAGTATGAATCCGAAAAAGCGATAGAAATCATTATTATTACGGGAATTTTTTGGCATAAGGATAGATTTATCGCGTTGTTTGCGATGATCGTTTTAGACGTTTCAGGTTGTGTAAAGCTTCCCGAGCGTCGTTATCGTCAGGTTCAATTTCTGTGATATGTTGATAGACATCTATTGCCTTTTGAAGAAGCCCTTGTTGCGTGTAAATTTCAGCTAACCCGTGATATGCCAAGCTAAGTTGTGGCATCTTCTTTATAGCCGCTTGCAGATGCGATTCTGCTTTGTCAAACGCCTTTGACTTGGTATAGAGCCACCCCAATCGAACGTGTGCTTCTACAGCGTCTGGATTTAGTTCAAGGACTTTCAGGAAGAAAGGAATCGCGCGCTGGGACATATTGAGATTCATGTAAAGCCGCCCCAACTGATCGTATCCGACTGTCAGGTTCGGATGCAACCGAATCAGTGCTTGGTAGGTCGCAACCGCTGCGGAAATATGCTTATGCGCCAGATGAATTTCTGCTAATTCTGATCGGAGGGGCGTGTTCAATGGTTCTTCTGCCAAAGCACTTTCAATGGCGTACGTTCGGTCATAATAGATTTTCATCTGGTGGAATAGTTTAAGTTGTTCCGTTGCTGCGGGCATATCGCCGAGAAGTCGGAACGCCTTGGCAAGGTTATAGTAGGCACTCTGGACGTAAGGTTTTTTCTGGATTACGGTCTGATAGTGTGCCACTGCTTGCTGCGGTTCGTTCCGCATAAGGGCAATTAAGCCGAGCCATTCATAAACTTCTGGAAAATCGGGGTTACGCGCAAGAGTACGCTTGAATGCGGCGAGTGCTTCGTTGAATTTTGCCTGATGTGTATAGATATAGCCGAGTCGGTAATGTGTATCCGCGTCTGTCGGACATCTCTGAACGGCTTCTTTCGCGTGCTGTTCTGCGATGTCTAATTTGCTCTGTTTGCAATAGATTTCCGACAGCGCGAGATGTGTTAATCCGTAAATTCTTTCCTGTGTCGGGACATTTTTTAAGTCTGAAACTGTTGTAAAAATCTTGTTAAACGTCTCAATCGCTAATTCTAATTCATCTTGCAATTTATAGACGTTCGCGAGTTGGAAAAGTGCCTCTACATTTGTTGGTTGCTGTGATAAGATTGACTTAAAGGTATCTACTGCCTGTGGATAGAGTCGCAATTTGACATATTCCACGCCTTCCTGAAATGCCGAAGCCGTTTCAGTTCTACTCACAGATGGGATCAGCCATAAGAGTGTCGTGAGAATTAAAACCCCGCAAAAGTGCTTTGCAAACATCTTGTGGCGTTGATAACCTACGTGCATGCCGATTTTCCTAACAAATAAGCAAAAGAATCCCAATCCTTTAGGTTTGGGGGAAACCTTAGCCGGTTTCCCATCGGTATCTAAAGTTTTGTCTGGTTAGTATTTTGCATTTACTAATCGGGGTGCTAACGCAGATTCGTTTGCCACCCATGATCGGCTGAAGTGCGATTCCGTTTTTCTGGTGTCCGCATATCACTCCGAGTCCATACTTTACATGACGCACCAGCGTGTTCTTTGCCAAACCTAAATGCATCGTGCCACCGAATCGGGGACGCTTGCCTCCCTTTTGTGGTAGTTGACGATGCAGAGTCCTACGTTTTATTTGGAACGGCTCTATGCAAAACACTTTTTCGTTATCGTTAAGATCGCCGTCTACAGCAGAGTATGCAAGGCACCATGCATCTACGCAATGGGCATCCCACGTCTCTGCTGTTTTGTTACTATTTTTCCGTAGACCTAACCGATCACGGATTTCTTTTGTTTCCCAACCTTGCAGTGTTAGCAACTTCCATTGCTTCCGAATTTCATCGTAAAACCACTGCTTACCGACTTCCAACGGGCTAAATGACTCATTCCAGCGACGTGCTCGCTGAATCGTGCGTGCCGCAATATCTTCTACGCAGACGTGCGTCACAGGATAGAGCTTCGACAACCATCGCAATATCCGCAGTTTCCAATCCCATCTCGCACGCGTGCCAGCAGGAATACGCACCCTGTTAGCAAGTCGGTTTGTTCTATTCTGACGATTGGGGCACTTCCGAGAACGCCGACCTCTACGTAACTGACTACGATTTTCTAACTTCTTTGCAGTGTGCCTATGAGCATCAGCCTGCACGTTTAGATACGTGTGAGCATCGCTCTTTATACTGAAGCCTTCTTTTTTACTCCCAGGGTCTACACCGACAGCAATCTCTTGTTTATACCGACGACTTGGTTCACGATTTAGACGAATGCAGAAGATGCCGTTGTCCCAATAGGGTGTAGCGTCTCCGCATTTTATCATCATGCCCGCACGAGTCGGTGTCGTAGGCATGAGTCTTTCGCCATCTTTACTTTTTACTGGTACGAAATTCATCGTAAATTCCCTCACGGGTTATATGTTGCCCCATCGAGATCACAAACCAGAGTGGAATCAGACTTGGGGAGCATCCGAAACATCTGCACAGCTGCCACGCTGAGGCTTGCGATATTTTACTCTATTCAGAACCTTCGTTGCAGGGTCCCCGCTTGGCTACGGATATACTACAATCCCAAGTCTTTAGACTTGGATTTCTGAATCAGACTGCGATTGTTTGTTCACCACATCCTGAATCCAAGACAACGCCGCCATACTGGATGACCAACCGGTAGAGGTCACCGCAAGCAGCGCCACTTGTTGCAATTCTTCGGGTGTGATCCCTTCTCGGAGCGCGCGCCGTGTATGCGAATGCACCGCACCTTCAGACTTTGCACCAATAGCCAACGCGAGTTTGACAAGCCTTACAGTTTTGGGTTCAAGCGGACCGGCAATGCCGCACGCTTCGCCCAATGCCTGATAGGCTTTCCAAACTTCCGGGTATTCTTCAATCACATCTTGGAGAAAATCGGGTAATTTATCATTCATCAAAAATTCTCCCCGTCAGTTTGTTATCCGGTTTTCTCTTTTGGTGGTGACTCTGTTTCTTGTTGTGTTGTCGTTTCGGTTTCATCCGGCTGTTCTTCATTGAGTCCGGCTTTAAAGTTAGTAATGCTTTTGCCAAGCCCTTTCGCCAAGTCAGGGAGTCGCTTCGCACCAAACACGAAGAAGACGATGACTAAGATTATAAGTAATTCTGGGAGTCCAGGCATCATTTTGTGTGTACCTCCATTTGACATAATTCGCGCACTGAAGTGATGCACGATAAATATTAGCATATATACTATCACATAAAAAAAATATATCCAATGATATTCGGCTGTCGGTTTTCAGTTATCAGTCGTCAGCAGTCAGTTTTCAGTTATTGGC
>JAKZUG010000425.1:0-9036 GCA_047516705.1 Candidatus Poribacteria bacterium
ACGGATAAACCCTCCTGTGTCATCACTATGTTCAAGGAAGTGGTGTCTTTCTTTGAAGGGACTGGAATAGATATCCGAAACTATCCGATCACCTTCGATTCGTGGTATGGTAGCCGCCACTTGATTGACACCTTGCGAGAAGTGGAGAAAAGAAATGAAAAATGAATTAGCACAAACACAGGATAACACTATCGCGATAAGACAAGAGACCGAAAACTTGATACGGGCAGGGGTTGCTGAGAACACAATAAAAGCATATCAACGCGCGTATGACGGCTTTAGTGCATGGTTGCTGGATAATGTTACGACGCTGTCAGATAACACACTATCAGCGTATATTACACAACTTCACGTTGACGGCAAATCGCCTGCTACAATTTCAATCGTTGTGGCTGCAGTGCGGTGGTGGCTCAAAAATGAGAATAACGCTATAGAATTGCCGATTACCACACGTACCTTAGCGGGGGTATCCGTAGGGAAGGTAAAGAACGCGGACGTGGGCAGGTGAAGGGGATGGATTGGCAGGTTACGGAACGGGTGTGCGCCTTTGCTGAATCTGATAAAACTATCGCAGGCTTACGCGATAGCGCGATGATCCGATTGATGTCTGATTGTTTACTGCGGATTTCTGAAGTTGTGGCGGTGGACGTATCCGATTTTGAAAAGAAAACTTTAATAATTCATCAGTCTAAGACGCAGCAGGAAGGCGAGGCGGTCGCGCTTTATGTGACAAGTGATACACGGCGCACGATAAAACGGTATATGAAAAAGGCGGGGATTACAGAGGTCGCGCTTTTTAGACGGATACGCCGGGGTGGGCATGTCCAATCGGAACGGCTTACTGATTTTGCTGCACGGCGCATTATTCAAAAACGGGCTGCGGATGCTGGTGTAGATGGTTTCATCGCTGGGCATTCGCTGCGTGTAGGGTCGGCTGTGGCACTCGCACAGGCGGGGCGGGGGACAAGCCGCGCGGGGACTGTGAACTGCCCTATTAAACGTCTTTTCAAATCACGTTCAGAGAAAAAGCAACGTCACATTGTGAGATGAAGTTTGGAGTTGGGACAAGGGCAGACTCGGCACAGCACGGAGCAGGCATAGCGTAGCGATGCCCGAAGCGTAGCGTAGGGATGACTGCAGAGTGCATGCCGCACAAACGCAGCAGATAAGCAGGCAACCGCAGCGATAAGCAAGGCTTGCCCGCAAGGACAACGGACGCAGCGGGGTGACTGCGTTCTGCGTCACTTCATGAGAAACGTTATTATCCAATTAGCATGCCACACGCGCATGCTATCTTCGCTATGCCCTGTAGGGGTGTCTTTCTGCTTTCTCCGTCAACTTCAGAGAATTCGTCACGACCAGGAGTAGGAGCATGATGGACTGGCGGGGTGCAGCGGTTGGCACAGCAGGGCAAAAGTTGCGAATGCGTAGCATTACAAGACTTTTGCAAGCGACGCACCTGTGCGCTTTGCCGAAACAAGCGACGCGTGCCTGCCTGTGACAACTGGAGCATAGCGGAAGGCAAACAGGCACAGCAACGCAAGCGCAGTGAAGGCTATGCCACACAGTGCAAGCGTCTGCCCCTCAAATCGTGCCACTGGAGATGCCATAAGAGCCCCTTAATACGCTCTGTAATACCACACACCGAACACTGCGATCCGTCTGAGGTGTTTCATGGACATCTTGACTTCCTATTGAGAAGAAAGGCGATGGCTGCTAAAAGTATTTCGGCAGAAAGCATCCACACGCGACAGACCAGTGCAACGAGCGTCGCTTGTGGTCCTGGCATATAGTTTGCTAATAACAGTCCTAACAATCCCTCGCGGATACCTAAGCCCCCCGGTGTGAGGAAACTCAAGAAACCGACAATCCACGCAAAAGCAAAGCAAGCCGTGAGAACACCAGCGTCTGCCCACTGCACAGATGTGAAACTTCGGACAAACAGAAAAAAGGCAAGCCCTTGGCAGATCCAGAGCAGACAGTGTCGGATAATGACATGTCCCCACACCCTTGCATTTTTCAGCAGCGGTGTGAGTGTTTTCAGAAACTGCCGAGTGTGCGTTGCGAGTCTCGGTATCAAAATCAGAATGCCCGCGAGGCACCCTATCACAACCACCGTCAAAAGCAGTGAATGCCCAGATATCTTCTCAAGCACTTCTTTTGCCGTGCCTTGCATCTGTTTTGAAAACAAGAGAGACACCGCAATCAGCCCCCCTAGTGCTGTCTCAATACCGACGTGTAGGGTGAGGCTGCTACCGACAGCAGTTTTGCTCAAGCCGTACCGATCACTCAGCGACAGCAGTCTTACAAAGCCCCATATTCGTCCGGGGAGGTATCGGGTAATATTTGCAAGGTGGAACAACGTAAAGGCATCGCGAAAAGGGACGTGCTTTTCTGTGATACGACTGAGCAGTATCGCAAAAGGAGAGATATACGCACTCCAATAAAAGAGGATCGCACCGAATGAGCAAAATAGCCAGCCGTCGTGTACCTGAAATGTGGTATCCTTGAGTGCAGTGTGCGTTTGTCCAAAGGGTTTTATGAGAAAATAGAGGAGGATCCCAGCAATCAGGTATCCCAGAGATTGTCGGAGCGTTTTCATCTGTTTCTCAAATCGATGATCAGTTCGCCTAAAAGTCCTATCGCACTGAGGAGGATACCCGTGAGGATGCCGAACCCACTCGCGACCCAGAGGCTTTCGACGGGTGCCTCTGTTTCTAAAAATGTTAAGACACCCCCTGCCAATAGCCCCGCGATACCCACACCCGCAAAGAGACTCCCAATGCCTGCGAAAAAGTGCATCGGACGTTTTTTGTATCGCGTCAAAAACAGCACCGTGAGTAAATCAAAAAAGCCTTTCGGTATCCGTTTGAACCCGTATTTTGATTTACCATACCGTCGAGGATGGTGTTTGACCTTCACCTCGCCGACAGAGAAACCCGCAGCATGCACGAGTATAGGGATGTAGCGATGTAAGTCTCCGTAAAGGTGTAAATCTTTAACGACTTCCGCACGGTATACCTTGAACCCACAATTCATGTCGTGGAGTTTGACACCTGTAAGCATCGCAGTGACGCGGTTAAAGAAAAAAGAAAAGAACCTTTTTTCAAGCGGGTCTTTGCGGGGGTATTTCCAACCCGAGACGAGTCCATAGTTTCCTGTTTCAACCGTCTTTATCAACTTCGGTATTTCTGTGGGGTCGTCTTGGAGGTCTGCGTCCATTGTTATGACGATGTCGCCGGTGGCTTTTTCAAAACCTGCGGTGAGTGCCTCGGCTTTGCCACGGTTGCGTCTGAAGTGGATGACGTGAATTGTGAGTTGTGATTGTTCGGAGAGCTCATCTAAGACATATCCGGTCGTATCCGTGCTGCCGTCGTTGATAAAGATAATCTCTACGAGATACCCGTGTGTCTGGACAGTCGTCTGGAGACTGCCAAGTAAATCGGGCAACGATTCGGCTTCGTTATACGCGGGGATGACGATGGAGAGAGTGGTCATGGGGGTCCTTCTTTAGGAGGAATGCGGTAAATCCAGACGTGGTCAATGCCGTTGAGTGTGATAACTGTTTCAAGTTCACCGTTGAGTGTGCCGGTCTGTGGCACCCTCCCTATTTGTGAGTCTCGGATATAGACGACTTCATAATCTGGGGTGACGTTGATGACGTTTATGTCTGATCGATAGGCGAAGCCCTGGAAGTAGTGATGGAAAAACTGTGCGGATAATGGGGAGACTTGAACACTCAGGAGATACGCTTTTGGCTTGCGGTTTAGATACTTTGATGCAATATCTAAACCGGAGGCATCGCCCACCGTGATGATCTTTGTGATGTCGATGACTTTCCAACACAGGTTATAGTACGTGCCGTAATACGGGTGTAGCGCAAGCACGGGAAACACTTGAACGAAAAAGAACCCGACGCACGCAAGAACTGTGAGTGCTGTTTTGTATTTTGCAGTTGCCACCGCTCCGAACCGTGAAACGAGTCGCTTGTAACTCCATTTGAGTCCTGCTACAAAACCGATCGCCGCGAGTATCTCCAACATGGGAAAAGCAGGTAAGAGATATCGACTGAATTTCTTGCTGGTTGCTGAAAGGCAAACCGTGAAAAGCGCGACACCGATAACAAGTGCGAGTCCTGTTTTGAAATGTCGGGCAGTTTCCTCGGTATGCTTGCGTTGCCTCCACAGCAAGATACATCCTACAATGGCAAGCGGGAGCATCAGGGGTGTGCTTTTGATCAGCAGCACAAAGGGATAGAAAAGCCAGCCCGGGTCGTAGACGACTTTCCCAAGAAAGAAGTGTTCGACCTCATGGGGAGTTGTGACAGCCCAATTAACTCTATCAAGAACGTGCCAGATCATTTTGATTGCACGCACACCGATGAAACACAATACGACGAGTAACGCACCCACGAGCCTGCCCGGACAACGTTCATTTTTCATTTCTTGGAACAACACAACGGTGAGCCCGAAAAGACAGAGTGTCATGAGTCCAAAGAGAGGTGACCAGAAAACAGGCCAGAGTGTGAAGAGAGTCAGTGCCGTGCAACTGAGAAAACAGACTCCCTCTGCGATGTGTCTCCCAAAACCCTTTTTCCCTTTTTCTTGAAACAGAAACAGGCACACCGGTAGCCAGGGCAAGAGAATCAGGGCGTAGCTCTTGGAGAGCACTGCCAGCCCGAAGGTAATCCCTGAAAGAACGAGATAGCGACGGCGTTCTCTGTTTTGACAATAGGTGAGAAATAGCAACACCGTAAGCAAAAGAAAAGTGGTGGCAAGTGCATCGGTATGGACGCGGCGTGTTTGTGCCAAAAAAAGCGGTGAGTAAGCAAGACACGCCACCCCTGCAAGTGCCACCCACTGCCCGAAAAGTCGGTAGAGTAGGAGGCAAGCAAGACCGATGCCCATCCACACGACAATACCGATGAACCACCGCGCTTGGGCGAGGTTTTCAACATCAACCCCGGGGTCAGTAAAAAAAGTGCGGAGTCCAGCAATCCACATCGTGGTGACACCCGGGTGGTAAGCTATCAGCGTTTCAGAGAACTCGCTTTGCTTGACAGCGGACATGAAATCCGAACTTCTATTCAGCCACAGCACTGCATCGCTTGACCAATGCGACTCTAAAGTGCTGAGGCGTGGAATCAACGTCAGAATCAAAAGGCAGAGGCTGAAGTATAAGAGGTGTTTTCTCTTCATGATAGACATACACGCAAAAGCTCACGTGAAAAACGCACTTCGCAAACTCAGAAAACATCCGACAGACGCAACGCCCGACGAACACCACCACTGTCTAAAACAACGGATTGCTTTCTATCGAGACAACTTTCGTCTCGGTGTCAAGAGTCTCACCGACAGAAACAATAAAGATCGCCTTGCCTGTGGTCGATTCTATCACGGCTTGCGCGGGGCTGTTCGCGTCACGAGGCAGGATCGTGCCTATCAGACGATACGGTTCTAACGGACGCGGCGGGGTCCAGCCGAGCGGTCAGAAGATGTTGTTGTCTATGATCGTGCGGTAGAACGAATCGCCCCCTCATTTCCTTTACCCGCATGCTCCACGGCACCTATATCCTGCAAGGGATACACTGGCGAGGAAACAAACGGCACACTACGCGGCGGGGCTATAAGTGTTGCCAGCACATACGAGAGCCCGAAACTGCTAACAAGTGTGAAAAAAACGAAGAGGGCGAAAGGCAGACGCGGTGAACGTGGTTGCCCCCCGTCTGTTTTACCACACGGGGGAGAACGCTCACCGCGGACACCCAAAAGCAATCTATTCGTCGCCATAGTTAGATAGTAGAGCAGCCACGGTTCATAAGGAATTGATTATAAGCATCTTTATCCGAGAACTCGTATACGTGGCCATTATAATCATGAAACTGATATTTTGCCGGTGGGTACGCACACGCTTCATAATATGCACGCGCTTCCGCGTATGCAGCGCTTTTCTCTTCAACGTCTGACTCCAGATCAATAAGATCTTTAGTCCACGCAAGAGATGCTGGCGATGGTTCCAATCGCTATGCCACCAGGTATAATTTTACTGGCTGCGGAAAATGAACCCGTCACAAAGAAAGTTCCACCTGCCGCCGATCCGCCACCAATACCACCGCCCCATAGTAAGGCACCCAACCACTCGGATTCGTGTTCAATAAGGGCTTGTCGTGCATCATGGTAATCCCTAGCTGCCTTATCCCTAGCTTCTCTCAACGCGTCCAAGTCACAAGCATACGCGACAAGGATTGCAAGCAATATGCTCGCGAGACAGATTGATACGGTGAACACTGTCACCGATTTGTATTGAGACATTTTCATCAACATAAAAAAATCCTCCATGAGGTTTATGCCCAAAGCCCACTATGGTGAGGGCTTTGGACTATTACGTTTTTTCCATTCTGTGTAAAACTCGTCCAAACCTAAATTCGGCGGGAGGGGCTTTGTGCCCTGAAGTTCTTCCTCCTCGCGCGTGATTTGTTCCCGCTCCGCTACCAATTCCTGCCGCTCTATCCCCAGAGCTTCGTGAGTTTTCTCGATGTCCTGCACCGCCTGGTCTATCTCCTCAGGGGACTTGTCGGTGCGGGACGCCGCGATTTGCGTAAAAAAACTATCGACAACCTCGGCGGGCTGCGTTTTCAATGCCTCTTCCCGCGCGGACTCAAGTTGTTCGGGGGACATACGCGCATAAACCGCTAAGGAAATCTCGGCACGCTTCTTTGAATTAGCGATAAGGGCATCCTTATGGGCTAATTCTTTTTCAAACAATGCCCTTTCCCTTTCTTTATAGTCCTTTCTCCGAAGATCCCATTCGTGATACCGCTTCGCACGCGCAAGGGCCGCAGCGGTATATTCTTTATGGATTTCCTTGGCGAGATCCAGCGGCAGACCTTTGAGAGGCCCTGTATGCACAACTTCCAACGTGTCGTCGGATATGGAAACATCGCTGTGATCGGGCGCGTGCACAGCGGGTGTCTCGGTTTCCGTCTCGGAGGAGCCCTTTAGCGACGCAGAGGCGGGGCGGGGGGTACCGTTTCGGTTTGCCTCTGCTTTTAGACGCTGAACTTCGGAGCGAGCCTTTTCCGCTCTTGCCTCTAAAGTCGCCTCTCTGGCTTTGTCTCGTTTCTTATCTACGTTCCAAACAAAGATATTAAAAACCGTAGTAAAGATGACAAAAATGACGACAAACTCGACAAGATTCATCCTTTTCTCGGTAAAAAAACTAAAAATACGGGGGTCGGTAAAAAAACGATAACGCCGACTCATGAGTCTATCTCCTATAGGGTAGTTATCCGCTTGTGTCTCGCGTCTCTCCGCGTCCGGACAGAGGGGCTTTTGACACGGCGGTGATTGTTATTCAACTAACGTCAGAAAATTGAAATTTCATATTTTTCCTTCCTCCTATTATGGAGATTGATTATAGATTAGTATTAACGATAAGGTGCTATCAAGAATAGTCAGAGCACTTCACCTGATCTCACACCCGAAAATACCCGTAAAATATAATAAAACACCACTTGCACATGAGTGGATACACCAATAGCTTAGTCGCTGGATTTCCCATTTAATCAAAAAAGGTGCGGCACCCCAGCGACTAAGCTAAGACCTAAAAATATGTTTTTTAGATGAGGTGCCCGTATTTTTCGGGCTTATCTTAGTCGATATTGGAATTATACAACTTTTGTATTTTTCTGTTAACAACTTTTTTTCACGTTATATCGAGTTTATTGGGGGATCGGCCTCTCGACAGGAAGTGGCGGGGGAGTGTTTGCGAAAACCAGACGCACGATTTCAGTCGCAACGATCTGCTGATGTATCCGTTCCCAGTCGTCCGCGCGGCGGGCTTTGAGTTGCGACAGCGTGGATTGTCCGATACCAAAATCTTTGGCAATAGACGTCAACGGCTCGCCGTGATAGTTTCTATACACGGCTTCGGTGAATTGGGATTCGCTTACACTTTTCATCACATTACATTATAGCACATCACAAAAACTGCGTCAAGGGTGGCGGAGGGGGATGGTGGGCGCAAGCGGGGCAACATGCTATTTTCCATAGGCGTGGTTTGCGAACCTCGCCCTGTGTCCAAGTAATTTTAGATTTTACTATATTTCCCGATTTTTTAGCAGGTTCTCGACTGTTTTCGTTTTGCTGCCCGTGCTAACTTCTCAAGGTGCTTCTTTTGCTGCTTGCGTCTCTCCGCAGTTGTTGGCAATGCCGCAGTCAACTGCCGTTTGGATATATCCACACCGCGCGCCTACAGCTGCTTTTGCAGTTTCGTATATGCCGGTGTCGTGCGCGAGTTCCGTTTCGGTTTGGGTGTGGTGTCTAATGCCTTCAATTCTTCCCACATCTCCCCGGCATCGCGTTTTATACCGAATTCAGCTAATATCGCCTCCAGGTTTTTGATAACTTTCGCATCGTCGGGCATGGCATTTCCTCTTTTTCTCTTTTTCTCAAATCCCGATCTTAAGGGGGGTATAGGGGCTTTTGAGATCGGGGCGGTGTACAACGGGTTATGACTGCTACTAATCGCACACGTACCAAAATATTATAAAAAAAAATAATTTTAAGAAAAGTGATAATAGCAAGGTTTAGGCGTCTTATGACTGTGTTAAAACGTTGAAAATTACACTTTTCGTTAATGTGGGTGAGCTTTTCGTTAATGTTGGTGATACGTGTGTTGTTGTGTATATCATAATGTATAACATAGCGTTTATTTTTGGCATCGGTGGGCATGGCAATTCGGTTATCCTCATGACGTTTTGCAAAGGGTATACGTCATAAAATCCTTTTAACACCTGTTAAGTTTTATGTCCCGCGTGACGAGTCATATTATGACGCATATTGTACGCGAAAAATATGAAAATCCATTGTTACGTGCAGTTATTTTTTATGCAAAGATGAAAAAAAAGCGAAACTCTCGGAACATAAAAAGTCAATAGAACTCCTCTCCAATCAATGGGGTTGCGATAAACCTGTCTGTCGGACGAATGCCACAAGTCCAACCTTCGGAAAAGTTGTGATGTTGTTCTTTGCAGAC
>JAKZUG010000426.1:0-11565 GCA_047516705.1 Candidatus Poribacteria bacterium
GTCCTGTACACATCGAGAAAAAACTTTGACAAATATCCCAAATTACCATAAAATTAATTAAAAGACAGACTCAAAAACATTATCTGAGACAGATTGGCAACCTGCAGGAGCACTTTTCCATGCACTTAACCCCTCAACAACAAGACCACTACAAAGAGCAAGGCTTCGTGGTAATTCCGCACCTCTTTAGTCCAGCCACAGTAACACTGATGCGCGAGCATTATATGAAACGCCGTGCAGAAGGCCCGAAACCCGGCGACTCCGGCGGCACAACCGACCATGCCGATGATCCAAATCATCAATTCCCGCGGATGATTAATATGCACAATTGGGATGAATTAACCCAAGAATGGGCAGCGGATACCAACCTGCTTACCGTTACGGAACAATTGATTGATGATACACCGGTACTGTTACAAACGATGCTCTATTTCAAACCGCCCGGTGCGCGAGGTCAAGCCCTACACCAAGATGAACAATATATCACCATAGATCCACTCATCGGCATTTGGGTAGCATTAGATACATCGGACGAAGCGGTTGGACGTATGGTGCTTATTCCACGTTCCCATCAATATAGTCTGTTCCCTGTTGAAGCGGCGAATACTGCTATTTCGTTCACAGGCGTACAAGCCATCAAACCGAAAAACGCTGAAGAATTGGGAGTTGACATGTCTCCGGGTGACACGCTTTTCTTTGATGGCAAGGTTATTCACGGTTCTTACATGAATAAGACGCGCGACCGGTGGCGGCGGAGTTTTATATGTCACTACATCGGCGAAAATTCACAACGATTTGAGCCAACGGAAGGAACACATATTTCACATCTGAAAAAATAGTATGCAGGACTTACGCAAAATTGAAACGCACACCGATGAAACGCTGGGACCCCTTCCCAGTAACGGGTGGGGACCCCGGTTGCAAACCTCGCCAGCGAGGAAGGGAATTTGCGTAAGTCCTAGTAGGGTTATTACTCTCAAGCCCTAAACTATTTACGACAGCTAGCGTGTGCCTACGAGTTCACGGTATTACTGAATAGAAGAAACTGGAGGATCTGGATTGTTAAAAGTATCTAAGTTTGGCGGGAGCTCCCTCGCCTCAGCGGAGCAAGTGAGCCAAGTTTGTGACATCATTACCGCTGACCCGGGGCGCCGCCTCATCGTCGTCTCCGCACCCGGAAAACGACACAGCCAAGACATCAAAGTGACCGACCTGCTCATTACAGCGGCCTCACAACGCCTCGCTGGAAAACTCGGTGCTTCGGAATGCGCTGAAGCCATTGAACGTTACCGTAGCATCGCTTCTGAATTAGGACTCCCTGCGGAGGTTGTTGAACCTATCGCCCACGACCTTTCCCAACGGTTGGAAAACAGCACAACCGATGCCGATCTCTATATGGACACAATGAAAGCGGGTGGCGAAGACAACTGCGCGCGCCTCATTGCACAAGTACTACAAGCACGAGGCATAGATGCCCATTATGTGAGTCCGAAGGACGCAGGTTTACTGCTCTCTGACGAGCCCGGCAATGCACAAGTCTTACCGGAAGCGTATAACCGTCTGTGGGATCTCCACGAACGTCCGGGTGTCACTATCTTCCCCGGCTTCTTCGGTTACTCGAAACAGGGCAACATCGTCACTTTTTCGCGCGGCGGTTCAGACATCACGGGTGCGATTCTCGCCAGTGCTGTTCGGGCAGAGGTTTACGAGAACTTTACTGATGTGGATTCCGTGTTCGCGGCGAACCCGTCTATTGTTAAAGACCCGGCACCGATCGCCGAGTTAACTTACCGTGAAATGCGGGAACTCTCTTACGCTGGATTCTCGGTGTTCCATGATGAAGCACTTGAACCTGTCTATCGCGCGCACGTACCTGTCAACATCCGAAACACCAATAACCCAAAAGCAGATGGCACCCGGATTGTGCCAAGTCGTAAGTCAACAGACATTCCGGTTGTCGGTATCGCCGCAATGGAGGACGTTTGCTGCATCTACCTTAGCAAATACCTGATGAACCGTCAAATTGGGTTCGGTCGGCGGTTGTTGCAGATTTTGGAAGCTGAAGAAATCTCTTTTGAACATGTCCCCTCCGGCATAGACAATATGTCCGTCATCCTCCGAGAAGATAACCTATCTGTGGCGAAAGAGAAAAAAATTGTTGAACAGATTCGACAGACGCTTGCGCCGGAAGACATCTCCGTAGAACGCGGGCTATCCTTGATCATGGTTGTGGGTGAAGGGATGCGTCACACTGTCGGTATCGCCTCACGTGCCACAAGTGCGTTAGCCGGATCAGAGGTCAACATTGAAATAATTAACCAAGGTTCTAACGAAGTCAGTATGATGTTCGGCATAAAATCCGAAGACATGGAGACTGCCGTTCAAGCACTCTATGTGGAATTTTTTGGCTAAAGGAAAACATTATGGAGATAACAGTTCAACCGAAAGAATTAGCAGCAGGAAAACTGACAGATGCCCATGTGGAACAAGCCGTTAAAGCAATCAGCGTTGACGGTTACGTTGTTTTAGAGAATGTCATTGATCATGAACACTTGGATATCCTGCGCGAACGGATGGATGCAGATTCGCAGGTACTCATTAATGCGGGAAAATGGGGTGGCGCTGGCAAACTCAAAGGGCATCTCCAACAGGGACCGCCACTATTTGCTCCCTACATTTTTAGAGACATCGTCGCGAATCCTTATGTTGTGCAGGTGACGCAGGAGCTGCTGGGTCCAGGACTTTACAATAACTTTTACAACGGCAACACAAACTGCCCCGGTAGCACAACACAACCGCTCCACAGGGATGGTGCGCACCTGTGGCCAGATCAAAAAGTAGCACACCCAACAACGGAAGTTGTGGTTAATATTTCACCACAGGATACAACAGAAGAAAATGGCAGTGTAGAAATCTGGCCAGGCTCGCATCTTGATGTCAGTGGGTACGGGATAGAGGAAGAAGAGGAGGAAGCACGCCGTAAAATCGCGCCACCTATCCGTGGAAATGCGAAGAAGGGAAGTGCACTGATTCGAGACATGCGACTGTGGCACCGAGGTGTCCCCAATCCATCCGATGAGCCACGCCACATGATAGCAATGATTCATCGTGTCAGTTGGCTGAAACCCAACAGGCGACTGAAGTATAAAATTGGGTGTGAAGCCGCTTTTGAAAACAGCGATCTCGACCATAACGCTGAGTTTATTGACTTTGCTGACAAAAAAATAAATGATTACGAGTATCTCTTCAATCCGAGTTTCTAAACGTGTACGAGTGGTGTTATAACACTGCTCTGAGTTCAGTACGGAGGCTACTATGAATTCCCAAACCAATTGGCTCCCCGCTGAGCCTGACCTTGAGACGGTTTGTAAAAGCTATAGCGATCCGATTTACGCGCTATCCCAAGCGGAAATACCCGCCATCATTCTTCGGAATGCCTATTCACCGTCTCAATGCCACAGACTCATAGAGCGATTCACAAATATAGGTTTGATGCGCAATGAAGCGGACATCAATTCCGCTGACAAACGCACCCGAATTGACATCGGCACCAGCCTCGGTAATCGTGGCAGCGATAAGGCTAAATTTTTGGCACACGCGAAAGAGACAGAACATCTTTTTAGCTTCCTCTTTGACGGATTTGATGACCCTGTCAATCTCATCTACGAATCTCTCGATACACTTTCACCGGGAAAAGAGGTAAAAGTCGCGCGTGAACCGGATGGCGCACGCTACGGTCCTGCGATTTTCCGCGTCCATTACGAAACACACAGTTATAAACCACATATTGATCACGTGAAATACCGTGAGCAGCGCACCGATTATGCCGTTTACCGCTTTGAACACCAGTTTGCAGGCGTACTGTGCGTCCAAAACGCCGACGAAAACGGGAGAGGCACACAAGCTATTCTGCATCGGTGCCTCTGGTCGGAGGAGGTTCAGCCGCATATCGCTGCAGAGACGTTTGACCAGTACGCAGCTGACAACGGTGTAGAGAACTGTCA
The DNA here is from genome assembly GCA_047516705.1 of Candidatus Poribacteria bacterium. Lineage (GTDB taxonomy): Bacteria > Poribacteria > WGA-4E > WGA-4E > WGA-3G > WGA-3G. The sequence goes on from JAKZUG010000426.1 coordinate 4,005, forward strand.
GGTCAATTTGCAGCAGGGTGATCTCTACTTTTTCAACACCCGCTGTATCCATGAAGTACCACCCGTCCAAGGCACGCGCGCCCGAATTGTTCTGGCGGTTTTTATCGGATACTCTCCAGACGATAACGAAGTCTTCGTCTGGTCATAAATCAACTTGATACCAAAAACTCAACGCCACATAGTTTTTCGTGGTATACTCAGAAAAACGGCCTAAAACCTGTACGCGACATACTATAGAAGCCAGCCAAAGGAGAACTCTCATTCATAATGAAAAAAATAACATTATTTCCTATTCTTTTGCCACTCCTCATCCTTTTAAACGTATATCTACCGAGCAGTTTTGCCCAAGATCCGTCGCTATTCAGCTTACCCGAAGGTGTTAAAGCACGTCTCGGTCAAGGGTGGATAAACGAACTAAAGTATTCGCCAGATGGCACGCGTCTGGCGGTCGCAAGTTCTATCGGTGTTTGGCTCTATGACGCACGGACTTACGAGGAAGTCGCCCTGCTCACAGAACACACCCAAGGCGTTAATAGTATAGCATTTAGTCCTAACAGCGGGACACTTGCAAGTGCGGGTAGGAACGGCACCATCCGTCTATGGGATGCCGTCACCGGCGAACGTCAACAAACACTGATCGGGCATACGGATGCCGTTTATAGTGTTACTTTCAACGCAAGTGGAGATACACTTGCGAGTGGCGGCGCAGACAGCATTATCCGCCTATGGAACGTCGCATCCGGCGAGGTACAACAGACATTACCAGGACATACGGATGCCGTTTATAGTGTCGCTTTCAATCCAACGGGAGGGACCCTTGCAAGTGGCAGCAGAGATGGAACCATTCGCTTGTGGCACACGACCTTCGGTGTGGTACAGCGGACACTGCCTGGACACACTGGTGCCGTCTTGAGCGTCGCGTTCGGGGCAAATGGTGACACAATCGCGAGTGGAAGCGGTGATGGTACTATCCGCATGTGGAATGCTGCATCCGGTCAGCACAATCTGACGCTCATCGGGCATACGGGTGCCGTCCTGAGCGTCGATTTCAGTTCCGGCGGTGGAACGCTTGCGAGTGCCAGTACGGATGGCACCATCCGTCTGTGGGATGCCGTTTTCGGTGGACACAGGCAGACGCTAACGGGGTATACGGATTATATCAGTAGCGTTGCCTTTAGTCCAACTGCGGGAACGCTTGCAAGTGGTAGCGCGGACGGCACGGTGCATCTGTGGAACACCGTCTCCGGTATATCCAATCAGACGCTGACTGGGCATACTGATTGGGTTGGGAGCATTACGTTCAGTCCCGATAGTCAGACGCTTGCAAGTGCGAGTGATGACGGGACCATTCGGCTATGGGATGTCGCATCCGGTACACACAAGCAAACCCTCATAGCACATGTGAATGCCGTCAGAAGTGTTGCGTTCAGCCCGGATGGGAATCTACTCGCAAGTGCAAGTTTAGATGGCACCATCCGCCTATGGAACGCTGTTACTGGCGAACACCAGCAGCTGCTCATTGGGCACACAGAGGGTTTCCTGAGTGTTGCGTTCAGTCCAGATGGAAATACGCTCGCAAGCAGCAGTACGGACGGTGCCATCTACCTATGGAATGTTGTATCCGAGCAGTATGAGCAGACGCTCACAGGACATACGGATTATGTCAGGAGCATTATGTTCAGCCCTGATGGTGGCACGCTCGCAAGTGCGAGTGATGACGGCACTATCCGCCTATGGGATGTCGCTTTCGGCGATCACAAGCAGACCTTAACTGGGCATACAGATTACGTCTTTAGCATTGCATACAGTTCAGATGGTGACACGCTCGTAAGCGCGAGTTTGGATGACACCATCCATCTGTGGGATACCATCTCCGGTGGTGAACCCGTGCAAACTCTGACAGGACATACAAGTGGCGTTCTTAGCGTTACGCTCAGTCGAGATGGGGACACACTCGCAAGTGCAAGTTTAGATGGCACAGTGCTCCTGTGGAACTTTACCCCCCCAACGAATATGTATGCGACTGTGGGCTTTTCACCTTCCGAGATACAGTCCCCTGCTATTGGCGAGCAACTCACATTTTCTCTCAGTATCACAGATGGTGGGGCTGTGACAGGTTATCAGGCAACCGTCCGGTTCGATCCTTCCGCGCTCCGTTATCTTGAAAGCAGTCATAGTGACTACTTGCTACCGGACGCGTATGCGATGCCTGCCCTTGTCACAGAAAACAGAGTAACGCTTGCCGCAACGTCTCTTACTGGTGAAAACAGCGGTTCTGGCACGCTTGCCACCGTTACGTTTGAGGTGGTTGCCCCTAAAGCCTCTCGGCTAACGTTATCTGATGTGCTCCTCACTGACAGTGCCGGTAGGATTTCGTATGTGCGAGTCAAAACTGGACAAATAACGGAACCCTTGCTTTCAGTAGGAGATCTGGATGGCAACGGTGTCGTAAACGTCCAAGATTTAGTAATCGTCGCCTCAAACTTCTCACAGACAGGTGAAAATTTAGCGGATGTCAACGGAGATGGAATTGTCAATATCGTTGACCTCACGCTGGTTGCAGGGGCAATAACAAATACTACAAGCGCGCCAGCAGTGTGGAGTGACACGGCAATTACGCTTACAAGAACAGATGTACAACAGTGGTTACGTGAAGCACAACAAGTTTCACTATCAGATCCCGCTTTCCAGCGTGGCATCTTAGTGCTGCAGCAACTCCTTACAGCGTTGACTCCGAAAGAGACGGCACTTCTGCCAAACTATCCTAATCCTTTCAATCCTGAGACATGGATACCGTATCAGTTGGCAGCACCTGCGGATGTGACGCTCGCTATCTATGCAGCAGACGGCAAACTGGTGAGAACTTTAGCACTGGGACACCAACCCGCGGGCATCTATCAGGATCGGAGCCGCGCGGCGTATTGGGATGGTAGAAACGAACTCGGTGAACCCGTGGCGAGTAGTGTTTATTTCTATACGTTAACTGCGGAGGATTTCACAGCAACCCGAAAGATGGTAATTATGAAATAGGCAGCACCATCCTACAACCGATTATTATTTCAAAAATTGGGCACGACAACTTGTATTTAAAGCACCGCTATCAATTTTTCAATACCTGTTCTCAGGTTGACCCACCAAGCGTATTTGAACGTAAACACAAATCAGAACATAGGGGTTCCCACATGAAACTACGAAACATTTTCATCTGTTGTTGCCTCATCCTCGGGTTGCTATGTCCTGTTTCAGCAAAACGACTCAGGAGCGAAAAGATTGTGTTTTCATCAAATCGTGATGGAAATTGGGAAGTCTACATGATGAATCCCGATGGCACTCGACAAGAGAGATTAACCTACGACCGCGCTGTCGATTGGGAACCCGTCATCTCACCAACGGGTGACCAGATTCTCTTTACCTCCAACCGCGGCGGAACGCGTGACCTCTATCTAATGGACGTGGATGGGAGAAATATACGTCCACTCTTTCGGTTCAGCGAGGCATACAGAACACAACCGGCATGGTCACCGGATGGCGAAAGAATTGCCTATTCCCACCGTGCCGCGGACGGTATAAATATTCACACTGTAAGCGCAGATGCGGCATCCGTGAAACATATTGTCCATTTAAAGAACGTCCACAGTGGGTATCCGACTTGGTCATCGGATGGAACAGAAATTGCTTTTGTCGTCGCAGATGAGATCCATTGGGCAAGCCGCCAAATCCGGTTTACCAACTTAGAAACCCACAAACAAGAGGCTCTCCTCCGCAATGATTTCCCCAGAATGTTCCACCCGGCGTGGTCGCCGATTGACAATAGAATCGCCTTTGTTTGGTTTCGACCCCAAGAACAGCAACAGTCTGTATTCATCGTTAATCGCGATGGCAGTTATCTCAGTCGGATTACGTCGTTAGTCGCGAATGCCCCCGCGTGGGCACCCTCTGGCGACGCGCTCATTTACACAGAAGGGATCGTTGGAAGCGACTCACAAATCTTCAAAATCAATCTGACGAATCACAAGCTCACACAACTTACAGATGACGGCAGTAATCTCTCCGGTAATTGGTTCGCCCCCGGGCAGTTGTCCGTTTCTCCTTCGGCATCGCTCATGACAACCCTTTGGGGCGAGACAAAAATCCGAAAATAACCCAAAATGAAAAAATCTTTATATTCCAATCTTTTGATGTCGCTTCTCGTTTCAACGGTATGTCTACTGAACATCTATGCACAGGACTTCACACAATCCAGTTTACCTGGAGAAGCTAAAGCGAGGTTCACAAGAGGCGAAATATCCGGTAATATCGCGTATTCTCCGGATGGCACACGTTTGGCTGTTGCGAGTCCTTTCGTTATATGGATCTACGATACGAAAAACACCCATCAGGAGATTGATGTGCTCGGGGGACATACAGATTCAGTCACGAGCATAGCCTTCAGCCCGGATGGAAAAACAATCGCAAGTGGGAGTAGGGACAAGACTATCCGTCTCTGGGATGCCGTGACGGGTGAACACAAAAAGACACTGACCGGACATACGCATTGGGTCTTAAGCGTAGCGTTTAGTCCTGATGGAAATACGATCGTTAGTGGGAGTGATGGCGAGTTTGATAGTGGTTCTGTATGGGGTGTTACGGTCCGTCTCTGGGATACAGCAACAGGCACACACAAAATCACACTCACTGGACACACAGGCTCGGCAACGAGTGTAGCATTCAGTCCGGATGGAAATACTATCGCCAGTGGAGAGGGGTGGCCGGATCATACCGTCCGGTTATGGGATGCAAAGACAGGCACACAAAAACACACACTCGTAGGACATACGGATTGGGTCAATAGCATTGCGTTCAGTCCCGACGGACAGACACTGGTAAGTGGGAGCAGTGACAATACCGTTCGTTTGTGGGACGCGGAAACAGGTATCCACAAACGCACACTCACTGGACATACGGGTGGTGTGAATAGTGTAACGTTCAGTCCAAACGGTCATTTTTTCGCAAGTGGAAGCTTGGACATGGATATCTATCTCTGGGATACGGAAACCGGTGACCACAAACACACATTTGAAGCTGCAGGACGGGTCATTAGCATCGCCTTCAGTCCCGATGGAAATACGATTGCAGGTGCAAGTTACAACGGTACATTGCTCTTGTGGGACCTCACGGACATAGAATAATACTGTAGATAGCGCAAAATGTTACAGGTCACAACAAGGCATCAGCCAATCCTGTAAAATCGCTCACCGTTACATCGGGTTGGTACTGGGTATCCTCATACGGCAGTCCATAGCGATTGACAAACGCTCCCTTATATCCACATGCACGCGCGCCCATGATGTCAAACGAATTCGCGGATACCATGAGACACTCGTTGACTTCAAGACCTAACTGCCCTGCTGTGGCACGATAGACTGCTGGATGCGGTTTAAACGCCCCTACCGACGTAACTGAGATCACATCGTCAAAATCCCATGCAACCCGTTCTTTAACAAGATATTCTAAAAACGACGGGTCTCCGTTAGATAAAACCACCAATTGATATCGAGACTGTAACTGTGATAGCGCAGCCAAAACCTCTGGAAAGGGTGACAGCTGCTGCCAACCCCGCATAAATTCTTCCACCGTATCAGATGAAGCATCAATACTGTTACGTCTCAGCGTGTAGTGCAACGCGCGCCGTACCGTCTCAAGATAGCCGCTATGTCCGAGCATCATAATCGTGTCTTGATACTGCTCAATCCGTTGCCTGTAACGCCACTGCTCCCAAAAATTATCTGCCGATACATCAGAAGCGCGAGCATTCAGGGACTCACCGATGAAGGGGGTAAGACTGCCACCCAAATCCAAAATCGTGCCGAACAGGTCAAAGGTAAGTGCTTTCGTCTCCGTGAAATTCGCCATAATAGTTGTCAGAATAATAGCCGTCAGCCATCAGCCGTCAGCCGTCAGAATAATAGTTGTCAGCCGATAGTCATTCCTGCTGATAGCCGAAAACTGAAAACCGATAGCCATTTAAATCTGCTATCCCAATTCGACTGTCCGTCCGGTCGCCATTGCCTCAAAGGCAGCATCAATCACTCGCATCTGATTCACGCAGCTTTCCGGTGAGATACGGTGCGGTTGCCCAGTCGCTAAACACTCGCACATGTGCTCCAATTGCAACGCGAATTGGAAACACGGCTCAAAATCGAGGACTTCTCTGCCCTCTCGCGTGTTGAGTTCGATATTAACCGCTGAGTTTTCATTGTTCCACGCTCTATCAATCCTACACATGCCACCTAACCCAGCCATTTCGGCATACTGTCCACCCGCACAATTAAAACCGGTAGAAATCTGGGCAGTCCGTTCACCGGGGAATACTAACAATAGATAGGAACCATCGTCCACTTCTAACCCGGCTTGAGATGCTCCAGACACCCGAATCGGTTCAACACCAAACATAAATCGCGCATGGTGGATATTGTAACACGCCAAATCGTAAATACTGCCGCCACCCTTCGCTTTATTAAACCGCCAATTCGCCTCAGGCTTACGTGCCTCAGGTCCGCCGCCACCGCCACCGGTGCAGAAGGTACTGCGGAGCGTCATAAATTCGCCGATTGCACCCGAATCAATCAATTCCTTCGCTTTAAGATGCATCGGATGATGCCGGAATTTAAACGCCTCCGCCACCAAAATACCGTTCTCTTGGGCTGCACCAACGAACGCTTCCGCCTCCGCAGCTGTTGACGTGAACGGTTTCTCACACAAAATCGCCTTGACTTGGCGGGATTCTGAAATCTGGATACCGACCTCAGCATGGAACGCGCCCCAAGTACAGATAATAGCGATGTCCAAGTTCTCAGTGTCTAACATCTCTTCCAAAGAGAGATAGCGGTTTTCGGGTGCCACATCAAACTGTTCTCCAAAACCGGCTAACGCATTTTCTGATACATCACAGATAGCAGCCAACTCAGCACTGGGTGCTTGTTGACATGCGCTGCCGTGTGCGCGGGCAATACCGCCTGTTCCAACAAGCCCAACACGGTAACGAGTGTTCGTTGACATAATAGTTCCTTTCGCTGTTACGTTGTTGTTAAGGGATAACCGTTTTCAACAATTGCTTTTTTCAGAAACGCAAATTCGTATTGCGGTAACGATGCACCGGGCTCCAATTCCGAGAAGTCTTTCTTCCAACGCGCCACTGCATCTGCCCGCACAATGATCCTGCCTAACGGGAAACCTAAGAACGCCTCAAGTGCCTTGAGTGTCCGTTCCTGATCCAAAACAAAGTCCTCAAATCGGATATGGATAACGTTTTTCGGCATCGGTGTCGCTTGCATGAGTTTATACTGATAGATCCAAGAAATCGCGCGCCGCTCATAGATGTCGTCCGTTTCAGGATACGGAACGCCGAAATCCCGAAGGTCGTCTGTTTTGTGGCTGCCCCGAATAGAATCCCGCGGATCGCGAATCCAGTGGATATACTTTATCTCAGGAAACATCCGAACTATCCACGGGTAGACGAGTGTCGTCTCTGGGATTTTCCAGCCTTTGTGGGTAGCGGGATCCTTTAGCACATCCGCCAAAT
>JAKZUG010000427.1:0-5235 GCA_047516705.1 Candidatus Poribacteria bacterium
GCACACGATATAGCAGGCTTTACGCTCGCTGAAGCGGATGTCCTCCGCGCCGCGATGGGTAAGCGGGACGAGGAGTTGCTTGCTACACAACGTGAGAAATTCGTTGAGGGAGCAATGAAAAAAAGGTTTGCAAAAGAAGAAGCAGAAGAGATATTTGGGCTGCTTGAACCTACTGCTCGCTATGCCTTCAATAAGTCGCACACAGTTGTTTATTCGATGTTAGCGTACCGTATGGCATACCTGAAAACCCACTATCCACACGAATTCATGGCAGCAATGATGACCGGGGAGGCAGGCGATTCGACGAAAATTGCCCGCTACCGAGAGGAGTGTGAGAAACTTGCCGAATTTCTGGATGTAGAAATTAACCTGCTTCCGCTGGATATAAACAGTAGCGATAAAGGTTACACGACGGAGGGTACTGCTATCCGTTCCGGGTTTGTTGCTGCAAAAGGAATTGGGGATGAAGCAGTAGATCGGATTTTAGAGGTGAGAGATTCTGGTGGTGTGTTCACATCTTTGGAAGATTTCCGGACACGGGTAGACGGTGTGGATGAACAGGTTATTGACAGCCTCGTTAAAAGCGGTGCGTTTGATGCCGTTTCGGGTGCTTAGTTTAAGATCAGGAAATATGTGACATTTAAGTGGGTAGTTTCGCAAACGCCTCTTTCGCTAGCGGGGTTTGTAACCCCGTCAATCCTCACAGTATAAGGGATATGAACTTGCGCAATTTGGCACTATCTATGAAGACACAAAAATACATTTATGGTCTTTTGCATTGAGACCTCTGCACCAAGCCGTAGTGTTATGAACGAGACTATCTTGCCAGATTCCGTGCCTCTTTGAACTTCTCCCTGGTGAACTGTCCCCATTCTTTGATTTTTTCATTGCGGATTGTCGGATCTTTCCAAGCACCAGCAGCCATCTCCATCACCTCTTCTTCGGTTATCGGCATCTTCGTTAAAGCTGCCATTGCCGCGTCGCGTTTTGCCGGATCTTTACACTTCCGGATTGCTTTCCACGCGTTGACGAGATCTTTATGTGAATTGATAATCAGGACACCGAAGAGTTCGTTGACGATATCCCATCGGGTGCTCCCCTTATCTGAGTTGTATTGAAACGGAGTCCCTTCCGTAGCAAACGGGTTTGGAACGATACATCTTTCACCGAGTTTATCGTAGAGTGCTGGCAGTACGCTCGCTCGGTTTAAACCGCCCTTCCATTCAGGTCCTTCCGGATCGGTGTCGCGGAGCATCCAGAGTTTCTGCGCGTCTTCCGATAAGACGAATTCAAGAAATTTCTGCGCGACCGGCAGATTCGGGGCACCTTTGAGGATCGCAATCGGATCAGCCGTGACTACCGCACCATCGGCTGGTACAACGTATTTAATCTTATCTGCCCCGACAACCGCAATTTGACCGTATGCGTAAAAATCGATTGCGAGTCCGTAAATGACTTGCCCCGCAACGACATCTGTCGGAATAGCATTGGCACCCGCGGAAAAACCGCGAACATTACCACCCATCTTTGTCAAGAGCGTAAACCCATCTTCCCACCCTAAGGTTTGAAGGATGATCTCATATACCATGTGTGCGGAACCGCTCTCTCGTGGGTCGGCTGCACCGATTTTACCAAGCAATTCCAAGTTTCCCAGATCTTGCCATGCCGTAGCTTTCGGAAGTTGTAGCAGTCCACGCAGCTCTTCGTTATACATGATACCGAAACTCGATAACGCTGCACCATACCACTGATGTTCGGCATCATAGAGGGGAATCCCTTGGAACGATTGCATCATCTGCTCAAGTTGTGTTCCGGGTAGTTTGTAAGCGTGCAACCATCCCATATTTGAAAGACGGAGGTAGTTGTCAGTACCGCCACCAAAGAAAATATCGATACTGATGCCATCTGGCACTCGCTTAAATTCCGATTCAATAAACCGATAGTTGGAAGAGGTTCCACCCACATCCCGCCAATCGGTTTTGACGGTTCTGCCGGTCTGTTCCTCGTACCATTTCTCGAAATTTTTGCCAAACTCTGTCTCAATGCCCTCTGGATGCGGTGAGATAATGATGAGTTCATCTTGGGCGAATAAGGGAACCGGTAGTGCTAAAAGATATAATATTATCGCTAGGACCAGAGGCTTAAAGTAGGACATTTTTCATACTCCTTTTGTCATACGTTCAGTAATACCCAGCTAACCATGATTCTTAAGCAGTTACGGTGAAAACAGCAGTTACGGTGAAAACGTCGGTTGCTGATCGAAAATATGCGCGATTGGATTCAACCACTTTTCTTTTCCTGTATCATAAATGCCATAGTGGAGATGGGCACCAGTACTACGCCCCGTATTTCCGACGTAGCCGATGGTCTGGCCCCGTACTACTTTTTGCCCAACTTTGAGTTCTTCCGCGTAACCTTTCAAATGCGCGTACAATGTTTTGAATTGGGATGCTTCATGGCTAATCTCAACTGTATTTCCCAAATAACCGCTCTTTCTAACCTGGACAACTGTCCCATCGGCAGCAGCGATAACAGGAACTCCGGCACGGGTTTTAATATCCAACCCTTGGTGAAATTCACGCCGCTTCGTTAATGGATGGGTTCGCCGCCCAAAGTGGGAGGAATACCAAAAAGCGTGTTCTTCGCCATTCGTCTTTTGGAGTTTCACTGGTAGGATTGAAGGATACCCGTCGAGCCGTTTTTGATGTGCGCTAACGTGGTCATAGAGAGGTTGAATCTCCTGTTTCAAGATCTTAGGTGTAAGTGGTTCCTGATCTTCGTGTGCATAGATCGTGGTGTTGAGCATTGTAGAGAGGTCTTCCTGTTCATCATCAATTTGTTCTTCTGTCTCTCCAGCGGTCCAAGTGATTTTGCTGCCTCCACCTTGTCCGAAGATTCCCAAGGTCTGCTGAATCTGTTTTGTCATCTGGCGGATACTGTGCATTTCCTCATCAATAGCAGTGAATTCCGATTCGATTTGGAGTTTTACACGTAGCAACTCCTCGAATTTCCCCATGCTCGTCTGCAGATTCTTTTCGGTAACGGCTTTTATATGCTTTTGGAAGAGCCCATAGCCTAACCCACCAATCGCTGTCAAGCATAAAACAGAGATGGCAATAAAGAAAAATAGTACGTGCCCTTTACTTATTGTTTGCTGACGGACTGAGTCTCCATGGGATGACATGAAGATAAGTGTGTACATTCAACGAAACCTCCTTTAAAAAAGTTTTAAAAGTTATTATAGAGGACTGAAGTCATAAAGTCAAAGTTAACCCAGTTGGTATTGCTCGATTTAGGGTTTACTCAGTATGTCTGTTTTCGTATGTCGGAAATTTATAGTTATACTTATAAGACATGCTAATGAAAATAATGGCTTATAGAATTTGACAGTTGTAAGGAATAAAAGCGAAATCAGATCACATCAGACTTTGAAACGTATGCTAAAATGTCTGAGATACCACTGGCTGTTTGACTGATGGATTCTGCATTATTGAGCAGTGCGTTTTACAAGCGCGAAACAATTGCTGGCATTTTCCAGACCAGAATCATGATGGCACTAAGCAAAATCAGATACCACACAATCAACATTCGGACGCGTGTTCTTTTGAAAATGTGACGGCGAGAATGTTTCATTTCGTAGTGTAAAAAGAGTGAAATTGGCGTAAATCCTGAATACACGTCCGGTACTGGGAGATTCACCCAAGATTAAATTCAACATCCTCATCGCTTAGCTTTTTGTGGCTTTTTCATAGCCTGAAGCTGAGAAATACCGTACGTGAAGACTTCCTCTATAATAAATTCGTAACCTGCATATTCAATTTTTTCACCTTTTTGTGGCAATCGCCCGAGCAACACGAGAATAAAGCCGCCAATGGTATCACACCAGTCTGTAGGAATTTGGGTATTTAACGCTATATTGACATCGACAATTAACGAGCGGGCATCAATATGCCATTGGGTGTTTCCAAGTTTTTCCATACGAGGTGTATCTCGTTTGCGATTAGCCGTTATGTTGCCTACAATCTTCTCTAAAATATCTATCAATTCTATAACGCCTATACAACTTCCGTGCTCGTTAATCACAATTGCAACCGGTACCTCAGATTGGCGCAGTTCACCTAATAAATCCATTGCAGACTTCAGTGGGGGCACATAAGACAGGTTCTTCAGAAACGGTGCTAAACCGTCGTCGTGCTGATCGGTTGTAAGCACATCCATAGCATCAACGACGCCGATCAATTGGTCAATACGCCCATTAAAAATAGGTATATAGCGATAGTTCAAATCGCGACAAGACTTAGGAACTTCAGAGGGTGATGACTCTATTGTCAGTGGCGTAATTTCTGACAAGGGTACCATCACTTCCTGTGCTGTCAACGCTTTCAAATCGAAGACTGCGCGTAATAATCGTGCTTCATGTTCGGGAAAAACCCCAATATTCTCCAGAAGTAACTTCCCAAGTTGTTCGCGAGAGGGACTTGTCTTCCCTCTCAAGTTTCCCATTATGCCTTTTTTTTGAGCCTTGGCTTCTTGTTCGTTGTAGGCAACAAGCGCGTTAGATTTGACTAACTCTGTTTTTCTACTGTTAACATCAGGCGTGTAGTGATCCTTTTCTTCTGTAGTGTCGTTAGTAGTCTCGTTAGTCTCGTTCATAATGATAAAGCCCTTGGAGGGTTTTAATCAGTTAATGATAATGATATTCCGAAAGCGTGTGGAAACCCTCTTTACCACGCGCTAGTGTAATTAATATAAAATCAATATAAGAACCTAAGTTGTTACCTTAGCAAACAACGCTGATTCAATTGCTAAAATCGTATCAAGCAGTATCATTTATATTGTAATTTATTTAATAATACCATCTTCCTATGATAATAATAGCATAATCTTAAAAATAAACCAAGAAGAAAGTGGCAATTTTTGAGATAGTAACTTGGGTTTTTATAGTAGATTTTGCAATTACAGATGCCCTTTAGACAGATCAGAGTAAAAAATATAGGTGAATACAAGACCAATAAGGTTAGGAAACTTCGCTCACTGAATAAAGTAGGACTTACGCAATAATGTTTGACATAGACTTCCAAAAACACTAATATGGTGTTTGAGGAGGTAAATTAGAGATGGTTAGACCGACACGCCTGGATTATTGTCAATATCTACTCAGCACCCCTATCAACTATACACTGACGCATTTCGCAGATCACTCTGAGACCTTCAGTCATGATCAGATCAACCGTT
>JAKZUG010000428.1:0-3291 GCA_047516705.1 Candidatus Poribacteria bacterium
GGGTAAGCAGAAAAGGAAACTGGAAAAGAAAAAAATGGCGATGAAGGCAACACAGGAGCAGCCTCCAGTAAACACTGTAAAAGAGACACGATCGACGCAGGTCGCCCCTATGTCAATGACCGTCGCTGATCTCCAGCGGCAGAATCGAGAAGCCGCCCAAAAACGGAAGACTCTGGCGATCCGAATCGCAGGTGGCTTCGCAATCGGACTGCACGTCATCGGGATCATCGTCGGGACTATCTACTTCATTCGGAAAACCGTGTTAGATATGAACAACGACAAAATAGACAGTGTCGTTTTGACCGAGTCGAAACCACAGCCGAAACGCCGCACACCACCACGTACAACGCGAAAACCGAAACAACCGAAGTTTTCTAATATCCGGGTACCCAAAGGACAGTCTGTCACGACGAGTGCCAAAATTCCGATGGGCAACGCACGCTTCACACTGCCAGCAAATGATGCTCCTACACGTCCCGTCATGGCACTAAGCACAACTGGAATCGGCAAAAATCTGTTCAGAGCAACTCAACAACAGGCAAATATTGTTACAACAATGCCAAAATTCGAGGTGCCGAAGTTTGAAAGCACAAGTTTAGTGGCGAGAATGGATATGGGAACAAGCCTTGCACAAACGGAGTTCAACGATCCGGGCAACTTAGAACTCGCCTCAGTCAACTTAGGCGATGCGAAACAGTCATTTAATGAATTCTTAAAGGCGGTACGTGACCGGATAAAACAGGTCCAACGCTTCCCACCACGCGTGCGGAATCTGGACGATGGTACGACAACAACGGTTCGGTTTACGCTTTTCAAAGACGGCACCATTCGGAATCCAGTAGTTACCGATTCTTCTGGCTCCAAAGCCCTTGACAACGCTGCAATCGCCGCAGTCCAAAACGCTGTGCCTTACCCACCTTTCCCTGAAAGACAAGAGGATAATAGCCTGCGACTTGAACTTCCGATTATTTTTGAGTTGTCGAATTAATTTACGCATTTGTAGGCGCGCTTGGGAAACGCACCAGACAATAAATATCGGTTTTGCCACGATAGAGTAACAAGGAAAGGACGACATGAAGTCGTCCCTTTTCTTTTGTCAGAATGCAAGTTTATCCGCTTTCGCTTTCGCCTCATTTACAAATCCCAACAGCACCAACCCCACGATAAAGAAAACCATTAATGAGATGATAGCGAGGCGTGCGCTACCTGTGACCTGCTTGATAACGCCAAAGGTTATCGGACCCCAAATCGACGAAAACTTGCTAAAGACAGAATAGAAGCCGTAAAACTCTGCGCTGGCTCCTTCTGGAATCATCGCGCCATAGAAGGAACGACTCAATGCCTGTGTCCCACCGAGTACAATCCCAACGACTATACCCAAAATAAAAAATTCCGTTGCGGTATGGATGAAATAGCCGTAGGTAACAACCCCACTCCACAGAACCAAGGCACACATCACAGAACGCCTCGCGCCAATGCGGCCTGCGAGTTGACTGAAGATCAGCGCACCGCCTATTGCGACAACTTGGACAAGCAAGAGTGTCACCATCAGTGCTGTCGTGGAAAGTTTTAACTCTTCGGTACCGTAAATTGTCGCCATGCTGGTAACCGTGTGGATGCCGTCGTTGTAGATCATATAAGCAATGAGGAAAAGAGTAAGGTGTTTAAAGCGTCCAACCTTTTTCGCGGTTGCTATTGTCCGGCTGATGCCGAGGGTAAGATACGCTAAGCCTTTCGGCTGATTGCGGTACTTTTCGGGGAGTTCATAAGGTGTTTTTACTTCCTTCAAATACTTGAGCGTCAGGAGCGTCCAACCTGCCCACCAGATCCCTGTCATAGCCATCCCGATGCGCGCTGCCATCGTTATGCTGATACCGACTCTCTCGTGCATTGCAACAAGCCCGAGGGCGATAGCAAATTGCAGCGAACCACCGACATATCCAAACGCATACCCTCTCGCAGAGACGGCATCCATTTTGTCCTCAGAGGCGATCTGTGGTAAAAACGCGTCGTAGAAGACATTACTCCCAACAAAACAGACTTGAGAGCCGAGAAACAACAGGATCGTCAACGTTACATTGCCGGATTTGGAAAAATAGAGCAGCATTGCAAAGAGACTCCCCATATGCGCAAAACTCACGAGAAACTTCTTTTTCGCTGAAGAAAAATCGGCGATGGCACCAAGCACCGGAGCAAAGAGGAACACAAAGAATGCCGCGCCACCCAACATAAAGCCCCACAATGCTGTAGCACGCATATTCATGCCGAGGATGTCAATCCCAGCTTCACCTACAACAACTCTCGCGAAATAATCGGGCAATATTGCGACAGCGGCGGTCGTGATATACGCTGAATTTGCCCAGTCGTACATGCACCACCCAAAGATTGTTTTCTTATCGTTTTTCATGAGGAAATAATAACAGATTTGATGGAAAAGTCAAGGGGATAGTTGTCAGAGGAATGGTTATCAGTTATCAGTTGTCGGTTGTCAGAATCAGGATTTACAGGATTATGGAGGCTTTTTGACTGTCGTCTGAATCGCGGATGACACAGATGACGCGGATTTTAGGACTTTGTTTATCTAACACCCATAACCTAATGTTCTGTCACATCTAAAATTGTAGTGCCGTAGGTTGGGTTGAACGGAGCTCGGAAGGCAGATTTGAAGGGCCAAATACTCCTCAAATCCAATATGTCGTCATATACACTCAAGAATCCAGTGAAACCCAACTTCATAACATCATAGCAAAAGTGTTGGGTTTCACTCGGTTTCTGTTTGACATAGCATGTATGAAGGACTTCATTTTTCTATTGCTTTTCAGGATTTTGGTGGAATACGTTCAACCCAACCTACGATGCTATGATACAATTTTTTTAAATTGACTCCTATAGTGCGGTTACAAAGCACCCCATAGGGGTCAATTTAGCGGTTCTCCAGGCCCGGTAGGTTCGGTTTTGCGGTGTACTCACCCAAATGCGATCTGCATTCCTAACCGAACCGGGCTTAACCCAAGAACAGTAGGCTCTTTTGAGCGAAGGCTCCTGACCTGACAAAACGCGTGCCTGTTCAGTTAACATGAGATCCAAGGCTAAAGCGTGGCGGCGTGGGTCTACATCGACTTGCATCACGATACTCATTTTCCTTAGATACGCGCAGCGGAGGGTTTTTGTGGATGCCCCGGTGCGGTTAGGAAACCACACCTACCGGGCCTGGGGTGCTTGGCGGGCTGCGTTTTTCTTAAATTGACACCTATGGATTGGCAGAAAGCAACACCTATCCGTCAATTTATC
>JAKZUG010000429.1:0-4778 GCA_047516705.1 Candidatus Poribacteria bacterium
TGAGTGCGACGGCGGGCGATCCGACAAATGACCCCGTAACGGTACTGTGGGAAGTCAGTGCTGGCGTGATTGGCAACCAGACTGCGCTCAATACCACCATCACGGCACCCGCTACACCGCAGACCATCACTGTCACCTGCACGGCAACCGATGACAGAGGTGCAACCACTACCCAGACCGCGACGATAACCGTGCGTCAACCGAACCGTTCGCCAACTGTCACGCTCAATGTGCCGGCGACGGCATCACCTGGACAAACGATTAATATCGAGGCGATCGTTACTGATCCCGATGGCGACGCTACCACCGGCGAATGGAGAAGCCCAAAAGGGAGTATCGCACACCCCGAAAGCGCGTCCACGACCTTCACCGCACCGCTAGAGACGGGCATCGTCCCGCTCACGTATGAAGCGATGGACGATATGGGCGCAACCACAAGCAAGACCGCGTACATCACGGTGGGGGATCCAAAGGCAAACATCTACACACCCGCCGTCCGCATTGAAATCGAAGGCGTCGATGTGACCGATAGACGGATTCCGCGCGACGGGCTCGTTGTCGGCAAATCGCTCGACTATCCGGAGCTGCTTACCTTTCGCAGCGCCGGCATCAGTTTCAACCTTGACAACGCAGATGGCGCATTCGACTATAACAATCCCAACAATTTCTTTATCGCGCAGGGTCTACCTGCCCACGGTCGCGGCGCGAAGGTGCTGGTTCGGATTGGGCTTTCTCAAAGCGAACTCATGCCTGTGTTTGCTGGGGAGATCTCGGAGGTGATTACACGGCTCGGAGACACGAAAGCCCGGATAAACACCCGTGACTTGAGTGTCAGATCCCGGCAAAAGGTAATTGAGAACTTCGGGATAGAGATTACACGGCGAATCACGGACTTTGAGGGCGCAGCACTTGATTATGACGCACTTGACCCGGTTTTCTATTTCCCGATCTGGGGACTCCCCATCTCTCGCAATTCCGTGAGTCTCACGGTGCATCAGGGTGGCAATGACATCAACATCAATATCGTTGACGCAATCAAAACCGAAGGGACATTAAGCAATCGGAACGCTGAGATAGATTATGCGAGAGGACTAATACGGTTTGAAACACCGCCCGACGATGCAGAAGCCACACAAATCACCGCCACTTGGAAACGGGACTACCGATACAAACGCACCGATTTCCTTGTGCGGCAAACACTCAAAAACACCGGCGTCCAGGACACACTGCAAATCACAGACGATACGAGCGCACGGTTCGCTATTGAGCAAGCACTCCTCCGCCACCCCACCGATGCAACCTTCTCATCACATGGGCGTCCCTACTTCGAGCGCGAAGGCATCACGCGCTGGTTGAAACACAACCCTGACACAGATAAATGGCTGATGTCTATTGACACCCGACTGGTCGAATATGACGAATACCAAGATCTCTATTCCGAGATTGCAACAATCCCTGAAGATGATACGATTGATGACCTACCTCCTAGTGAATATGGTTTACCTATTGATGGCGAAACAATTGACTATAGTTCATCGTCGTTTTACGGTTATTTTTCTGATTTGGTATTTTATGAAGACAGGATATATTTAGCATGGGGGATCGGGGTTGGTGGTACTGATCGAATTCGTGTTATGGACTTAGATGGAAATGATATATCTAGTATGCAAATCAACGTAGCTAATCCAGCTGCGATTGATGTGTTTAACAGGCAGCTTTATGTGTTCCGTGGTTCTGTGAGTAATGGTATAGAGGTTTTTAATTTATCCGACGGGACACTTGATCGAACAATTGCTCTTAGCGGAACTACGATAAATACTCAAACTTCATCAGGTCGTTCAGGTCTTGCCATAACTACATCTGAGATAATAATTGTCGATCAAACTAATTCTTCTCAGACGTTAAAGTTTTTCGATCATACGGGCGCTTATGTTCAAAATAGAGACATCGTTTTACCAAGCATTGCAAACGAAGGCTTAGTTTATGGCATAGAAGCTACTGATACAAGGGCGTTTGTATTAAGACGAGCCAGTAATTCAGTTTCTCGCGTCGAAGTGTATAATTTTAGCGATGGCAATGAAATCCCTAGCTTGCGTTTCGAAGTGCCGGTATATTCAAGAGGGCTTGATATTGAAGGTGAAAAAATACGAACTATTGACCGTTTTGACCAACCTCCTCAAACAAATGACACGGTAAAAGTCGTTACCTATTTTGCCGCCGATACATTTCTTAACTTTCAGGGCTTTGTGGGCTATCAACTTGATACCGTTGATTTTGATTCTATTTATATACTTGCAACCAACACCTTCCGAGGCGATGTCCTAACAGACACCGCTTTCAACCGGGTCAGAGTCCACAAATACCTCAGATCCACAAACACCTGGACCAAACTACTCGACCCCGACACCGGACAACCCCAACTGGCGATGCCCTACGATTTCATAAATGAGAATAGACCGCTTGCTGATAACAGGAAAAACTTCAAAGTCATTCGGCGTGATGGAAAAACGCTCATCTTCTACCGGCGGGTGCAGGCTGGGAGCAGCAGCATCGCGATGTTCAACGAGACCGATGACGCTATCACCGATGTCTATTCAGAGAACCATTCTGGCGGTGTCAACTATGGACTTCCTTACTCGATGGATTTCTGGACGGATGAACGGTCGGACGGGGTTTATGTCTACACCTTTGTCGTGCGATACACCTTTTCAGGAGCTAATTTTAGTTCCGCAACACTCAAGGTCTATCGCCGGCGTGTCCAGCCAATTGGTACGCAGTCCGAGATATTCAGCGAAACTTTTGCATCTACCAGTGGAGATGACCTGTATCCCGTCTCTGTCTCTGATCTGATTCTTGCGCCCGATCGAAGTAAGTGGTATTTCACACTCGATTATCAGTCCGAAGCCGATGCGCCCGGCAAGGCAGAACTCTGCGAGCTTCCAAAAGACGGAGGGACGCGGGTCGTCCGAAAGACATACACCAACCCGCTCTTAGGCCCACGCTCACCTGCCAGTATCAATAACCGGTATTTCTACCTCGAGGGCGGATGGGTACGGCTGCCAAAGTCAGACGATACGGATGACACCTTGCCCGACGATGAAAGGCACTATCCTAACGAAGCCGGTCATCTGATTGAAATCGAATCTAACGGCGACATCACTGATCACGGCATCGTTTGGCGCAGTCGATCTAAACTCGATTCGCCTGACCCCGACCCCGAAAACCCACAATACAACGGCTGGGGCTTGCACAACGCGGTCGTGAGCAACATGGTACCAGACGGCAGGGGCAATCTTCGCTTTATTGCAGGTTATGGACTGCCTTACCGGATCAACAACAACCTGCCATCCGCCTCCATCACCGGGGCTATCCCTGACGAAAGTAACTTTAACTGGATACAGTACGGGCAAGACCTCGCCACGAAAATCGCATCGTTCCCGACCAATGGACGACGCGGCTGGGAACTGATTCAGCAACTCGCACAGATTATGAATTGGGAGATTGGATTTGGTCCTGCGATGGGGAAGGTGGATGCGATTCAAGCGGCGGATGCGTCTATCTCGGACTGGACCGCGAACGCCAGTTTCTTCTTTAGACCGAGAACCATCTTGCCGGCGAAGTTGAGGACAGCCATCAGTGCGAGCGGAAGTCCCACTACCATAGCGATTAACGATTCGGGACTGCCTGCAGACGTTTCCGAGTTCCCCGTTCCGCCCTCAGGGGACCGATACACGGTGATAGTTGACAAGGAGATGTTCACTTATACCGGTGTCGCGCCTGATGCCAATGGACGCACCCTTACTGGCGTGAGTCGCGCCCAGAACGGTTCTGTTGCGGCAGCACATTCCATCGATGCCGGGGTTTACTTTGTGGATTACTTCGCAAGTGGCGAGCAGGGTACCACACTCGTCTCTATCACGAACCGATCGCAGGATTTTGTAAATCTGCGGAATGACATCAACATCGGGTTTGGGGATACAGTCTACCCAACGAAAAAGCAGAGATCTATCGACGAAAATGGCGAAAAGACATTCAACTTGGGAACGTCTCAACCGCTGCTGAGCAGACAGGATCAGGCGTGGGCGCAACTGATTGGAGATACGTATCTGGACGAATTGAGTGATCTGAAAGAGGTATTGCAGGCTACGCTTGTCTTTTCACCGCAGTTGCAGCCGGGGCAGCTGCTGGTTGTCTATCAACTCGACAGGGTTCGTATTGAGTTTAAGCTGTTCAGACTGTTGCAGGTGCAGCATCATACGCACCCACGCTGGCAGACGGGTGTGACGGCGCTCGAAATTATACCGGAAGGCGTCCCTGTTCGCTGGCTCACTGTCCCAAGACAGCTTTTGAGATACAATCAGAACCTTAACCTCGACCTCAAAAACTACGTCGCTGGCACGCTACCGATACAGATTGAAGCGTCAGGCTTGCCGAGCGGATTCAGCATCAATAACGGCGTTATCAGTGGAAGCAGTAACACGGCAGGACAACATACCATCAGCTTGACCGCGACAAACAGGGACGGCGAGGAGACCACGAATTTTGAGCTACTTATCGGTGAACCACGATGGCCATCGATACCTGCACAAAACATCACGGAGACTGACTACTTTATCTTCGATTTCACCAGTTACCTACCGGAGGGGCTGGCTCCCATCACCTACGAACTCGGAGGCAGCGCACCGAGCTGGGTGTCGAGGTCTGGCGACTATATCCTTGGACAGCCGCCCAACGAAAGCTCAGATCAGACTTACATTATCCCCATCATTGCAACCAAT
>JAKZUG010000430.1:0-10605 GCA_047516705.1 Candidatus Poribacteria bacterium
GTCCCTGGACGAAGTGCTAATCCGAAGTCATAAGTGCGACCGAGCTTTTCTCCAAGCAATTTGGGTCTGTTGAGATCGCGTGCCGTTGCCCCGATTGAAAAGTAACGTCTTCGGTACATCAAGCCGACGGAGAGAGATCGGAATGCGTCATAACCTTTATCGTCCGAATTTATCCAACTGTAACCTGTGCCCCAGTAGAGTGCATTGCCCAAGTGGTGTCCGCTGGAGAGTGTGTAGCGAGTGAAGTCTGTGTCTGCATCGGCAGTAACAAATTCCATGCCGAAGCCTGCCCCAGGGGCAGCGAGGAAAAAAGCGTCATCGCCTGCCCAATCGCTCTGATATGTTCGGAGATAGTATAGGTTTAAACTGCGTCCTGTACCGAGCCCCGAAGGATTAAAGAAGGTGGCTAAGGCATCATCGCTCATGGCGATGGAATTGGAGGGTAAGTGGGTGCGGACCTTGGGTGATGAGGCGGCAGCGCAAAGCGTGCTCATCCCGTAGATGAATGCTGCCGAGATAACAGCCTTCCTGATGTAACCTAAATACTTGTTAAATGGAGGTGTAACAATAAATATGCTTCTCATCTAATATGGGTTTGCGAGTCGGTAGGTTATACCAACCCACAGTTTAAAGCCTATACCCCTATAGGATATCACAAAACCGCGAAAATTGCAACAAAAACACCAAGACTTACGCAATTTTTCCATGTGCCGTACATGTTAGGTGCCGCTGGCGAGGTTTCAAACCTCACCAGCAAGGGATTTTGTGCGATTTCTGAACAATATATGCTAAGAGCGTCGAGCATATTGTGGGAACAGTTCGTCATGGATGTCGCTGCATTGCTGCAGATGGATTCTCCGGTTTTCATCTGCAGTGTCAACCATCGTAGGGAAAAACATCCCCGCGCCGGTGTCAATTTGGTACCCACCTGCCGAATGGACACTCAGATATTGATGCAACGTCTCTAAATCCGGTTCGGTTGTGCAATGTTGCGTGCAATTCATCGTAAACATCCGTCGTTGGGTGCCACCACCAAATGCTGCGTGATAGGTATCGTGATTGAAAATCATAACATCACCGGGAGTAGTTTCCAAAGCGACGCGGGTTGGAAAATCCCGGGGTGGAATGCCGTAGAGTGCTTCTGATTGATTCGGATCAATCTTTTGGGCTCTGACAAAATGTGTAGGATTTTGGCTGCCGGGGATAATGCGTAAGCATCCGGTGTCTTTCGTCAGCGGATCGAGGTAAAAAGTCACTTTACATGCGAAGAGTCGACCCCAGCCGCCGTCAGGATGCCAGCCGGTGTCGCCGGTGTAATAATTTCCATCACCACCAGCGTAGTTGAAGTCTTCACCGATCACCCCACCGATGAGTCCCTTGACCCGTGCATCATCGAGCAAGGTACAGAGTCGAGAACGGTGCTCAATAGGACCCCCAAACATTGTGCGACGTGTTCCGTCGTGGTCTTTACCGCCCCCGAATTCCTGAATTGTAATCTCAAATTCTTCCGTAATCCATTCCATCTCGCTCGGGGAAAACATACCCGGTATTGCGAGGTACCCGAACGTATTGAAAAAATTCACCTGATGTTCTGTCAGTTTCATTTTTTAATTTTCCTTGCGGTTCGGTCAGGCGCGTTTAGGTTAAGCAGTACGTTCCCGTATATCCGTCCTCCATTCCATTACGGACTACAGACTCTCTACAAAGAAGACAAGAATCCTTCCTTGCGGTTCAGTCAGGTGTGTTTCCGCTACGAGTTGTTCATACTACTCCCATCGCGCCCAAACATTTGGTGTGATATATCCTTCGTCGATGTACGGATCTTCGCCAGTGACGGTGATAACCCCGCGGTAATTCCGCTGTCCTTTCCACCCTAACCATGATGCTGTCGAGCAGTAGTGGCTCACAAAGATGCGCCGGTATGTATCGCTACGATTCTTTTTGGAGCGATGTAAAAGGTATCCGTTGAAAAATAGGACACTACCGGCTGGCATCTCAATAGGAATTTCGTCAGTGTCATTAAAACCGATGGCTTCGTGACAACTATCGAATTCGTGGCGTTTGTTGTGTGGCACGCGGTCATAGATTACACCAGAGCGGTGGCTATTCGGCAACACCCAGAGACAACCGTTCTTGATTGTAGAATCGTCCAGTGTTATCCACGCGCCGACGAGTGATCGATCTCGTGTCGGAATCGGGTGTTCATCCTGATGCCACGGGTTACCTGTGTGTCCCGGTACTTTGCTCAACATCATCGACTGCATGCATTTTACACCGCCATCCCAAAATGGGATGTGCGCCCCAACAATGATCTGTAGTACTTCACAGATTTTTGGATGCTCAATATAGCAGCGGACGAGAGGACTAAAGACGTGCGGTTCACCAACGCACATGATTCTATCTAATACTTCCATTTCGCTCGCTGTTTCCGGTATCGGTGGAATTGCGTCACATGGATAATCGCCACGAAAGATTTTCAGCATCTCCGCTTTCAAGGCATTGCATTCTTCCTGTGTAATGAGATCAGGAAGCATTAGATATCCATCGTTGATGTATGATTTTGCCCAAAGGTTAGACTGTTCTTGTTCCATTTCAAATCCTTTGTAAGTCGGGTTTGAAACTACCCATTATTCTGCTCGGATGATCCGCCATGTCTCTGCTTCGTTAGCGAAAACCAGGGTCACTTTGCCTGATGTCTGTTTAACCTGTCCATCCGCTTTCGTGACATATTGCAACGTGTACCCTCCCGTTACGATTGCTGTATCGTCAACAATGTTTGGGTGGATATTGATATCGGTCAGCGTCATGTCAATCTGATGATGAAGGTCAAAAAAGAGTGATGCCTTGGTCTTAACATCTTGATATGTACGTCCATTTGATAGATATGCCTCTGAGAAGCAGGACATAATCTTTGTCAAATCCGCCATGTCATATCCACTTTCATATCGGTTTAAGATGTTCTGGATGGTCTCCTTAATAGTCGGTTCGGTTTGATCTGTCCGCTCCTGTGTCTCTGTCGGCACAGCGTGTCCTACTGATTCGGGAGGGATGCCCTGCACAATCTGTTGAAGGGTATGTACCTCCGGTGCGGCATAACCCCATACTTCAAGTTCCATTACCCGCGCGATGCCTTCTACCTCGTACACAGGTCGTTTGCCTGCCATGTGTTGGTAATTCCGAACCGTGTCGTTTGAGGAGACCGGGACAAGCCTTATTTTACTTGCAATTAGACGTTGACGGATTTCGTGAACCCGCATGCCTTTCGTGTTATTTCGCGCTGTATACTGTTTATCCTTCGTATCACCTGACGGAATAAGCCCCCAACCCGTGCCGTGCCAATACTCAATCCGGTAGTCTTTCAACCCGAATTGCGGTGCTGGATATTTCTCAGAGTCGATCGTCCAGATGACCATCTTGCGAATGTCAACAGGTTTCACAAGCGTTACAGACACGTAAGGACGTTTGTTTAGATCCGAGGTGCGGAGATGTTCTAAGCTGCTTCCCCAACCACTACCTTCATCCCATGTCTCAGAGGTGGTATCGCCATCAATGACTTCCTCGGCGCGATGATTTGGAACGGCTTGCGAAGAATCTGCAGTTGCCCCGTTTCGGCTCAGTGCGAAATTGATGAGAGGTAGTGGCGGTTCTAAAAGATGTTCCTGCAAAGTTTGCGATTTACAACTGATTATTGAAGGTAAAAGCATCAGGCATGCAATATACACACGAAGCATCATTGACCTCCTTTAGTTCTTTAGGGCTTACGCAGACAGGCGATAAATCGCCTTACGACCAACAGATATACTTTGGAAGGATGTCCGTTTCTTAAAAGTAGTGTGGTTCGTAGTAGCGCAATTCTGCGGCGTACTCGCCCAAATGCGACGTGCATTATTGCGCATTGCGTAAATCTTGTTCTTAACACATTTCTATGGATAGAAACTCGGAAATATGTTATTAATGGTGCTCTGTTGCCTCATACAGCGATAGCCTTGCGCACACATTCCTGTACGGCTTTCCAGTCTGAAGATGATAGGTGTCCGATAACTGCCAGCACTTCTCTCTGTGGAAGTGTTACAAGGAAAATCCTAAATGCGCTTGGTCTGCGTAAACCAGCTGTTGCCCAATCCGCGATCAAATAATCTGTTGGAGTGGTTGCAGCGGTCAAATTGGTTGTTACCGCACCAAGAATCACGTCTCCAAGTGCTGTATGGTACTCAACCGTTGAGATAACCACTGCAGGTCGCCTTTTTACCCCTGTGACCCCTGGAAAATCAGCAATAATCACATCTGCGGATTTTAGGGTGTCCATTCATCCCACTCCTTATCGCCTTCAACATCCCACCAATCTGTTGATTCGATACTTGAGGTGACAGACGCAAGTTTATCCGCATTGCTAATAAAATCGTCGTCAGAAAACCAGTACGCGTTTAACGCATCGACAAGGATATTCTCTAGCTGCACGCCTCGCGTTTTAGCAACCTGTTGGGCACGTTGGTATACAGCATTGGGAATATCAAGTGTGACTTGGTGTCTCATTATGATGAGCTCCTATTTTTGAGAAGTGTCTTATATGTGATTTTAATCGTTCCGTTGTTTATCTTAACACTGCCAAACGTCCGAGTAGCTGCGCGGTTTGTTCTCCGGTGACAGCGCGTATTTTGTAAAAATAGACCCCGTTGGCAAGTAAAACGCCGTCATCATTTCGCGCGTCCCACCTACACTCGTTGTAGCCTTCGTTTCCAGAAGCCTCTTTCAAGACTTTTACTCTCCGTCCGGATGTTGTGTAAATCGTGATAGAGACTTCATCTGCATCCAACGATAACTGATAGGTAAATGTCGTTTCCCGCTTCAGGGGATTTGGGTAGTTATGAATGTCCCAAATTTGGAGAGCGGTTTTCTCTGGCGAGAAGTCCGTATCGTGCTTCTGAAGCGTCTTATAATCGAAATCTGTTAACCAAGCGACTTCTGCATTTAAGGTGATCAGCAATTCCGCTTCAATCGTCTGATGTGAATATCCAAAAAGTGGAATAAATTCATTAATACCTTTGATGTGCGGTTGTATAGACTTTGAGAACTCTGTGGCACTTGTGAGTTTGGCACGGATTGTCTCTCCGGTTCCTTGCTCATATCCAAGTAATATGGCTTCTACTAATTTGGTTCGGCTTTCAAATAACAGCACCCATAACTCCATCAAGTGAACAGTGTCCCTTAAATCTTCAGTTGCCTCAAGGTCAAAAGGTTCTGCAATCTCGGTTGCTGCCCTTATCTCATTTGCAGATTGCAGTTGCGGTGCCAAAAGTGCGGCAAATCGGTTTGATACAAATTTGGCGATCTTAAATTCAGGGATAGCCAGCGTATCCTCTACAGCCCGCGGTCCAATCAACGTCCAGAATCGTGTTGCGAGTCCAGCAGAACCGCTCCCGTATGCGCCGCCTACGGTTAAGGCTCCAGCGTAATCGGAAAAATAGCTCGCCATGTTCCATCCATTTACGCGTAAGGCATTCAGAATATGTGGTGCTGCTTCAGTGCCGTATCGGGCTATCAATTCATTAAGGAGTAGTTGAAAATAGTCGAGTTCAATATCCCAATTGAGGCCTGCACTGACGAGTCTGTCGAGGTATCCCAACCCCTGTGTTGCACCTTGGACGGTAAACCCGCTTAAACCGATGACTTCGGGATCATTGGCGAGTTGCCGGACCCCTTGCACAAATAGGTCACTCTCCAGCATCCAGAACGGCATTACCTCTTCCACTTCGTGCGATAGTACGATGAAGCGATGTCCAATTTCACCAAGTGCTCTAATTTGTGGGATCGGCACCCCGGCATCTGGGACCGGTTCGCCATCGGCACCCCACTTTCGCGAGAAAATAGTCCCTTTCGGCAACTGGCGTGCATAGACACCTGCAGCATCCTTAAGCCAACTGCTGTCATACCCGGAGATGTAGAATTTGAAATCCGGACGTACCTCCCGCGCGGCATCAATAATCGTAAAGTAGACTTGCCAGAGTTTTGCTTGTCCCTGTTCTGTCCTATCGCCGCAATCAGGACAATTACAGGCGCGCGTCTCGTGTCCCCATGACCTGAGGTGAAAACCTGAAAGTGCTGGGTAAGTGCGTACAATCGCCTGAATCAGTTCCTTTGCGAGCGTGTGGAATTCCGGTTTGGACCAGCAGAATGGTCGGTAAGACACTTCGTTCCGAGATGCCCCGTAAAGTACTTCTGGTCCCAAAACGTCCGGACGCTGCTGAATCAGTGCCTCTGTCGGTTCACCGGTCACGTACATGAAGAGGTAAGCATCGATCCCGCGCCGTTTGAGGGCATTAAACCGATCTTGTAGCGTTGCGATACGGTTCCGTCGTTGTGCTATCGGTTCATCTTGCAGTGCTTCAAATGCCGGTGTATCCACATATTTGAAAGCGGTCCCGAACCCGTCTTCGATCCCGGTGCCTGTCCAAACCCCCTCGCCGCCACTCATGTTAATACGGTGGCGTGCAAGCCAATCCGGATTTTCTATCTCTAATACAGCACGCACGGGGTAAAACGGAGCCGATGTCTCGTTTATGAACGGCACGAATAATGCCTGCGCTCTGGTAACTGCGACTTCCGGATGCACCGGTGTTAAACCGGTTAACGCCGTAATACACTTTTCGATGAAAGCATACGCGCCGTAGATAACGCCTCTTTCGGTGTGTGCCGTCACAACAATGACGATCTCAGTGCCGACCTCAACTGTTTTGATACGATAGCCTTCGTCTCCGAGTTCTTCTCCGAGCGAGAGTTCTATGTTCGCTTGTAGCCCCGCAATCGTGGGATTTGATTTGGGGGTGCCTAAGACGATCGCTGTTTGGGTTTCTGTCTGTTGTCGATTGGTGCGGATGTCGAGTGTAGCACCTGTGAATTGCTGGATAAAGGTTTGGATCTCCTCGGCGGCGAATTGTTCCTGCTCCGAGGCATTTGCGCCAACCTGAAGTGTTGCCCTCGGTTCGCCGGATACCGCGATCGGAATTTCATTACTTTTTGCTGGCACAGCAAACATCACAATACAGAATACGACGATAAGCGTCGGGATAGTTTTCTTATATTGTGTTGCGTTTAGAGACATCAGGCACCGCGTTTTAATGGACATGTTTACCTTCAAATCCCTGAAAAAAGTAGATAACACAAAAGGTCAGCACGAATCCGATAACAAATAGCACTTTCGCGGTGCGGCTCAAGCCAGTCTCCTCAGTGGTATATTTACCACGGAACCCATCCATCACGACATGCAGAAGCGTACCTACGGCGAACGCTGTCAGGTACGCTGTCAATTCCGCGAAAGCCCCGCGGAGCAGCTGCTCTCCCAATATTGCGCCCACCACTGGCCCAATTATAAGTGGTGTTAGCCGCGCCAATGCTTTAACAAATCTCTGGTCTCGAAGGAGCGCGACGGTCATGAGCGTCCCGACTGGCAGGCGATGGATCAATATGCCGAATGCGAGGGCACCACCCAGGACATCTTCTCTTGCTGCGATAACCAAAGCGAGTCCATCTGTGAGCGAGTGGAGCGATAAGCCAAAGATCGTTAAATTGACTCCCCACCCGAGTTTCCTTTTATCGGTGTTACTCTCGGTCTCATCCGGCTGATGTGTTGTAAGGTGTTCCATCACTGAGATTAAGAGAAACCCGCCCCACATTACGAGGATCGTAACGTACCCTACCTCGGTGTACAGGTGCATCATCATTACCAAGACAACACCAAGGACTCCGCCAGCGGTCAAACCGAAAATGTTCCCAAAATGTTTTTGTTGTATCTGGGATACAAAAACGATTCCTGCACCGAGTGGGACCGTCACCACCGCGATTGCCAGATAAAATATAAGCATAGTATAAATATAGCAAAATTCGGATTGCATTGCAATCTAAATTCTCAGAGGCATTCAGTTATCAGCAGTCAGTAATTAGCCATCATCAGTCAGCAAAATAGCAATTATAGTAAAATCCACAATTACTTGGACATTGTGAATAGGCGGGGTTAGAAACCTCGCCAGCGAAGGAGGGGTTATTGTTTCGTAAAGTGTCAACATATTTTCCGATTTTACTATAGTGTGATCAGCGGGTAGTGAGTGTCGCGACCCAGAGGTCGTTCCTACAAGAAAACTCCGTGAGCGAAAGATCGAAATTATCGGAGAACTAAGTGACTCTGTTTACCGCTATTTTTCAATTGACGTGTTTGTGGATTAATGATATAATTGATTTTCGTTGTTATGCAAATTGACGCGAACCAAGCCCGCGTCGGGTGTTATATCTATACTTTGTTATCTGATAAAGGACGGATGAAATGTTAGAAAAATTTTTTGATGTTATTATCGGCTTTATGCTCAATAGAGATTTGGAAAAGGAGATGGGAGTTCGGCATAAGTTTTTCAAGGGACGTCTCGCTGAGATCCCCTCAAAAGTCTTTGACAGGTTCGTTGATTTTATAGTCGGAACTCGCTATTCTTACTACTTGGAAATGCGGCGTAATATGCTTGAGGGTGGGGTTGTTGAGATACCTTCAAATATCTTTGATTGGAAGGCACTTGAACGCGCGAACGGCTATTTGCGCCTCTATATGGAAGACTTTCATGATAAGTTCAAGGAACGCTATGATGGAAATTTTCCCGCTGAAGATTTTAAAGATTGGTTCCGTTATTTTCATGTTGAACGTCCCGAACAAGAATCGACGAAAAAATCTGTTTCTGAAGCTTTGCTGGCTGACGATTTACCGAGAATTTAAGTTTAAGGTTAACACCCGAAGATGCCGGATTTGACGAACTTTCAAACCGGCATCTCGTCATAAGTTCTGCCTTCCAATTCCCGTCCTGTTTTCGACTTACGTTTACCCCCCCACTGCTTAAAGAAAAAATGTACGTTGGCATCCACGCATTGGTCGCGGATATCAATAACCCATTTTTTCTCCATTTCGCGTGCGCCGGGGCCCGACTCACCCCCTACGATAACCCAATCTATTCCATCCAACGCTAAATTTGGAAGCGCGCCGAGTAGCGGTTCAAGTGAGAGGAATTTGATATGCGCGTCGGTTTGGCGAAGTGCTTCGATTCGATCCGTCACGCGTTTATCTTCAACGCTAACACCCATCCACACATTGGAGGGCCAAGGCAATTTGGAATTGAACTCTAATAGTCGCTCTGCTCGTTTTGTCAGAACTTGGAATTGATGTTTATCTGCTTTTTCCATCACAGCAAAGACTTCTTGGATGTAGGACAATTCAACCTTTTCATGAAAGAGATCACTCATGGAGTTGACGAAGATTCTGCGTGGTTTCTTCCATTTGAGCGGTTCATTAAGCAGTGCTGGGACGGGGAGGACCTGTTGCGTCCACCGCGGTCCTGCTTTGGTATTCTTAGCCAAACCTTCGTAAGCCAAGCCTTTACCTGAAAACCGTGCCGCTATCCTCTCTGCGTAACAGAACCGACAACCTTCTGAGACACGGGTGCAGCCGCGTACTGGATTCCACGTAGATTCAGTCCACTCGATTTTTGAGGATTGGGATGCCATTGGTTCACCTCTTAACCTAAGAACGTTAGTTAGAACATTAGTTGCGAAGGGTTTTGCATTCCTTCAAGGATGTCCTTGGCAATCTTGACTGCTATTGGTGCCCCTCTTTGGTTGTTGGCAGCAAAACAAAGAAGATACAACGGAACGTTTTTTGAATTTCGTAAAATAAGCGGATTAGGAGCTACTTCTTTAAAGATTCCCTGTAGTCGCTCAATGAAATATTGCTCAATTGTCACAAAAATATTCCCTGTTTTTTGCCATTGTTCTTCTTCGTTGAAGAGTGAGATTTGTTTCGCTAATTGATAGAAAGCGTCGTACCAACCATGCTCACCAAAAGATGAGTCTAGTCTTGCTTGTAGAGAAGGTCGGATTTCTCCATCATTTTTCAGTAACCGATTTACTCCCATTCCAATCGGAAAAAGTAACCACAAGTCAATAGCTTTAGTTGCCGCAATTGCTTCTATTGTTTTCCATTCCACTTGCATTCCCCAGGGATCAAGAAACACTAAGGCGCGGTTGGTCCTCCACTCCCTTTCTCGACATAAATCTGTCAAATACTCGTTCGCATTTGCGTTTCTACATTCAATATTATGGTTTGGAAACTCCTCGGTGAGTTTCTTTAATTCGTCATAACTGTTTTTCTTTTCTTCAATGAAAACATATTCCTTGAATGGCGGTTTAACCTCTAGGGCTTTACGCGCAGAACCTACCAGAAAACGTGGTAACTCTGTGTCCTCGTTATGTTGCAGTTCATAGTACCCCGTACCCGCGAAAGCATCAATGTATGCGAAATGGAGATGATCCCTTTCCTTCATAATCTGTGTATAGGCGTGCAGGTATTTGCTCACACATTCCAGTTTTTGTTCTGTCCAGTCTCCACCGAACCTTTGTCTGTGAATATTCATTTTGACCTTCCTTTTTTCCTTTGGTAAACTATCCCTCTATTAAATTATACTAATTTTTGTTAAGTTATGTCAACTTAATTTTTGCGTTTTTTCACCTTTCTATCATTTTTTCTTAAAATGATATATAAAGCCGATAAGACCACCTACAACCGCGACACAATAGAAA
>JAKZUG010000431.1:0-3749 GCA_047516705.1 Candidatus Poribacteria bacterium
ATCGTGTCTCTCTTCCGTATCGCTACCGGGGTTAAACTCCTGACGATGGATAAACCTGTGCAAGCCTACCCATTGCTGAAGAGCCGGACGAAGATTTTCCCGAACGCTGCTATGGCGAAGCACCTCCTCACCGATATCCAGATCACGGAAGATGAGCGGAACTCAGCGATCAATTTTCTGTTGGAGAGAGATTGGCTCGTGAATACTGGCGCGTTACTTTACACGATAACAGAAAAGGGATTGTATAACTTTTATATTGAACTCGCGCAGTTGCATATCGCCAATGCCGCTTGGACGGAAGCGGTGATGTGTTATGAGCAGGCGTATTGGCTGGATCCAGGGCAAGCGCATCTGCGCTATCAGATCGTTATCTGTCATACAGGGGGAGAGGCTTGGAACAAAGCCGTTGGGATTATTGCGGAACTTTCGACTGACGAAGTGCCAGAAGCGGTAGACCCTGTCGCTTATCACACCGCTGTCGCGCAGAGTTGTCACCATGTCTATCAGACCACCGAAGACGCGGGGACCAAACAAAAAGTGATTGAAGCGTGCGAGGCGGTCCTGCGTTTAAACAAGAAGGCGAAAGAGATTTCAAGGCTGCTTGCGTCGTATCAGGGTAAAAAGGCGTGGTGGCGTAGGTAGAAATTTTCCGTGTTTTTAGGGTGGCGTAAGAAAACGCTGTTGACAAAAAGGGATGCATCTGGTAGAGTGTCACCGTATTTTGAACTTTCTGGGTGGGCTTGCAAACTATGTCTTAAGAATGTGGAGGAGAAAAGATGGCAGCACGTTTAGCAATAGATGGCGGAACGCCCGTTATCGCCGAATCTATACCCGGCGGAATGCACGGGCCCAGTGTGATAGACGAGCGTGAGATTAATGCCGTGACCGAGGTCTTGCGGAGTGGTAAACTCTTTCGGTTCGTTGAGAATTCAAATGTAGCGAGTTTTGAAAGTGAGGCAGCCGCACACCTCGGTGCAAAGCACGCCTTGATGGTGAACTCGGGGACCTCAGCAATCATCTGCGCGCTCACCGGGCTTGGGATCGGCCCCGGTGATGAGGTGATTTTACCCGGATACACCTTTATCGCGACCGCCGCCGCTATCGTCGGCGTGGGTGCGATTCCGGTGATAGCGGAAATTGACGATTCGCTCGGTTTAGATGTTGCCGATGTTGAACGGAAGATTACACCGCATACCAAAGCGATCTTACCTGTACACATGCAAGGCGTGCCGTGTCGGCTTGAAGCGATTGTCGAACTCGCAGGGAAGCATAACCTCCAAGTTGTTGAGGATTGCTGCCAGTGTGTCGGTGGTCAGTATAAGGGCAAATACGCGGGGATGTGGGGCAACGCAGGTGCGTGGAGTTTCAACTACTACAAGATAATCTCTTGTGGAGAAGGTGGACTCGTCTTTACTAACGACTATGATGTCTATGAACGTGCGGCGTTCGCAGCGGAACCCGGTCTGCCGATGTGGATGAGCGATTCTGAATGGCAGAACAAACCCTTCTCACGGCAGTGCTACCGGACGAGTGAAATTTTAGGTGCGATTGCCCGCGTGCAGCTTTCAAAGTTGGAAGACATCTTGGGGCACACACGCCGATTGAAAAAGGCCTTCACCGCGGAACTTTCCGAGGAACCGAAAGGCTACATCCGGCAACATGTAGATGACCCGACCGGCGAGTGCGGTATTAGTGCAGCAATTATCGTGCGCGACGTGGAACTCGCCAAAAAGTATGCCGATGCACTCAGGGCAGAAGGGCTCAACGCTGGTACCGCTTATAACCAAGGCTTCCCTGATCGACATATTTATACCTATTGGGATTCCATCCTGTTTAAACATTCACCAGACGCGTCAGGGTATCCGTGGAAGGATCCGCGCTACAAGGGAGATGTTGAATACTCGCGGGATATGTGTCCACAGACACTCTCTATTCTCGGACGTGCGCTGCGATTTGGGTTCAACGTCAATATGCAGGAAGAGCATGTTCGATTGATGGCAGCCGCTATTAATAAGGTAGACGACGCTCTTGGATAGTGTCCGCTCTATTTGGGTCGGATCGGGATAACATAGGTGCGCCGGCCGACTTCGGTGAAACCCAATTTTTGTGCCACTCTGAGTGAAGCGATATTGTCTTCGCCGCAACTCCAGACTGGTACTTTACCTCTCGCCTGAATCTCTTCGGCGACGAGGGATGCCGCGGCAGTAGCGAATCCTTTTTCACGCCACTGCGCGACTGTGGAGACACCGATGTCGGCATGTAGGTCGTTCTCCGCGTATGTATGCGCGATAGCGACGATGTTGCCGTCCACAACGGCGCCAGCGGCGATGCCGTCTGTCAGCATTGCTTCGTGCGTTTTGTAACCGTTTCCTTGTACTTCCGCGGGGGCTTTCGCTAACACGTCTGTGTCTTCTAATGCTAAGCGGCGAACGTTCGCTTGGGGATAACAGTGGACAGGCTCTAAAAGCGCGTGATAGACATCACCGTGATAGCGGATAGATTTGTTGGTATCCGCTTCCATAAGTCTGCCGAGGGGTTCGGCGCACGCGGTGTCTACGCCAATACAACCCCAGCCGTTTGTGGCTTTCAACAGTTGCCACAGAGCGTCTGCGTCGGTGCCGAACCCACAAGGCTCTTCGGGGCAGAATGCATCGAAGACAAGTGCAGCGGTGACATCCGGCAGCGTTCCTGCGATATAAGCATCGCACATCCCATGTTTCAAGCGGGAGGCGGCGATAACCGTCATCGGAGTATCACCGATGACATCAGCGAGAACAAGGCATTCTTGGGATGTAAGTTTAGTCATTATAATAGTTGTCTATCAGTTATCGGTTGTCAGAAAGAATGACAGTCAGCAGCGATTGGAAGCGTAGAAGAATGGGCTGTTCCATCCTTCCATCCAAACGCTGGACACTGAAAGTCATTAAGAAATCTTTTATAATCCAAAGACAATTGGACTTAACCGAAAATCACCGTGAAGCAGATCGCTTATGGGCGAGTACGCCGCAAAACGTAGTGGAACGGTGACCAGATTTAATAATTAAAAAAATGAAGATTACTATCTTGGGTTCAGGCACCTCAACAGGCGTTCCTGAATATAAGTGTGAGTGCGAGACCTGTGAAGATGCGCGGGATGTTAATTCAAAAAACTACCGAACCCGTTCATCGATCCATATCGAAAAAGATGGAAAAAACCTTCAATTTGATCTCGGACCCAATTTCATGGATCAGATCGTTCGGAATCGGATTGAGCGGATAGATGCTGTCGTCTTCACGCATTCTCACGCCGACCATGTCAGTGGAACGAACGATATTGTGATGCCGTGCCGGAAACAGCAGATGGATATGCCTATCTACGGTCCCGAACAGACAATGAACATTTTACAACGCAACTTCGATTATATGTTCACAAAGGAGACGTTTCAAGGTGGCGGTGTCGGTCATCTACTTCCGAATGTTGTTGATCCGGATCAAAGATTCGAGTTGCTTGGTTTTGATATTACCCCCATTCCCGTTGAGCATGGAAATATTCCCACTTACGGCTATCGGATCGCCGACTTTGGGTATGTGCCGGATGTAAAACGGCTGCCGAAAGAATCACAGGATCTACTCAACGGGATTGAGGTGCTGGTGATTGATGCGCTGAGTTTCAATCCGAGACACCCCACGCATCTTTCGGTTGGCGAGGCGTTAGAGATTAGCGATGCGTTGAAACCGAAGGAGACCTATTTCACGCACATTATGCACCG
>JAKZUG010000432.1:0-4172 GCA_047516705.1 Candidatus Poribacteria bacterium
GGGTTGGATCTTCGAGCAGCAGCAGATAAGCAAATACTTTGAGGGTTCCATCAGACATCTGTTGCGCATAAAAGGGATCTTGAAATCCTTTGTCGTTGAACCTAAGTAGCAGTCTACCGTCACTGGTCTTTTCCGTATCAATTTGGTCTATGCCCGGGATTTTATCGGCGATTTTTTTCAAAATTGTTTTGAAACGCTGCTTATGTTCGCGCTCCATAAATTGCACAACATTGCCAAGATTGTCGCCGCGGGTATTAAGGTGTTCTTGAGGACCAGCAAGTGGCAGACTACGTGCTGCATCCGGGGTAAAGTAACTGAGATACCATCCCTCAATGAATCGACGAAAAGCGGAGATTCGGGGATGTTGTTTCAATGCTCCAATTGTGGCGATACCGAGTTTACGCGGGTCACTCAAGTCAATAGTCTCTGTTTCTCCAGATTCCTCTGCTTTTATGGATTCCAGAAATGCCAGAAGTGATTGTAAGTCCTCAATTGGTTCATCAATTTGGTGTCCTGCTTGATCTCCTTTCCATGCCACACCACTGCCATTATTCAGTATTAGAAAAGAGAAGGGCCAACCACGCTTCTGCCCCTTTCGTCTTTGTCGAAGACGTTCCCGAAGGACATAGGGGCGTCCGAATTCATCTGCATCAATGGCAATTTGGTAAGTAATGGGTCTGGCATTTCCGTGTTCTCTATAGTACACATCAAATTCAATGGGATCTATTGCGCCTTGAGTCCGTATTTTCTCGAAACCACCCCGCCCGCGTAAATCACAAGATTCCTCAACATTATTGAATTTGAGAGCATCAGCAAGGAAACCAAATGCATCGAATAAAGCACTCTTACCGACACCATTTTTCCCGATGACTGCTGTCATTGGCGTGAGAGCATCATCTTTCCTTCTGTCCCATAGACGGCCCAGCGTTACATCCTTGAGAACTCCAAAATTCTTTACTCTGAAGCCTTCTAGTATAGCCATTTTGAATTCCTTCAGTTAAGAATTTACACTTTGCCTAATCATCAGCGGGAACTGCGGCACCTAACAAGTCTTCATCTGAAACGGTTTGGAACCGTTCTTCTGGATTTCTCAGGAAGAAGCCGCGTAGATCTGTTGTGATCGCATAAAGACCAGGCATCACAAACAGCGTCATCGTAGTTGCCAAGGCGAGTCCGAAAATGATGGTATTCGCCATCGGCATCCAGATGGGTGATTTTCCACCAAGACCGAGTGCCATCGGAATGAGTCCGAAGATCGTCGTCAGCGAGGTAAGAATGATCGGACGCAATCGGACACTCCCACCCTTTAGGATTGCGTACCACTTATTGTAGCCGCGCTCGCGGTATGTGTTAATGAAGTCGATGAGAACGATCGAATCGTTCACCACAATCCCTGAGAGTGCAACGATGCCAAACATCGCG
Organism: Candidatus Poribacteria bacterium; assembly: GCA_047516705.1. Classification (GTDB taxonomy): domain Bacteria; phylum Poribacteria; class WGA-4E; order WGA-4E; family WGA-3G; genus WGA-3G. The sequence continues at coordinate 1,423 of JAKZUG010000432.1, forward strand.
ACCATGCTGAGTGTTGCATTGGCAAGAAGTAGTCCGACCATAGCACCGATCATCCCGAACGGAACAGCAAACATAATGATAATCGGTTGCACAAACGATCTGAACTGCGCGCCTAACACCACATAGATGAGCAATAACCCGACGATAAACAATTTCCATAACTCTGAAAAAGATTCTATAATCTCATCGAAAACCCCCCGAAAATCGAGTTGGTATCCGGGGTACAGAGATTCGACATCGGCAAATGCGCTGATGAGTGCCTGATTCACTTTGACGGCAGTTGTTTTTTCCTTATCTATGGAGGCATAAACCGAAATTGCCCGCTCTCCATTAAATCGTCGGATGTCAGCGTATCCTTTCTCCTCTGTGATATCTGCCACATCATTGAGCGGAACAATAGCACCGGTAGGGGTTGCAATCAACAGGTTGTTAAGTTCCGCGAGGTTTTTGAAGATATCTTCCTTGTATTTGACGATGACATCAATTGCCTCGTCTGCCTCACGGTAGGTTGTGGCTTTGGCACCTTCAATGGCGGTTCTGACCGTTTGTGCGATTTGGAACGTAGACAATCCATATTGATGTGCTTTTTCCGGTTTCAAGTAGATGCGTAACTCGGATTTTCCTGTCCGAAAGTCATCCCTAATGTCGTAAACACCGTCCATTTGCGTGAGTGTTGTCTTAAGGACTTCTGAGAGTTCAATCAGTTTGCCAAATCGCTCTCCCTTTACCTTAACTTCTACATCTTGTCCTTGTGGAGGACCGCCTTCCTGTGTAATAAAATTCAGTTCCTCAATGCCGCTAATTGTTTCAGTTTCCTTCCGCATTGAGGCAATGATTTCATCTACACTCCGAGTGCGTTCCTGTTTCGGTGTGAGTTCAATGATGAGCTCACCGAAATTTGAACCGTAGGTGACACCTTCCGTCAGTCCTGAAGTCGGTGTATGCAGACCGATATTGCTAACGATAGCGGCAACTTCACTCGATGGCAGTGTTTTGGCAGCAATTTCTAACTGTGCAATGACTGCTGTTGTCTCTTGTATACCGTAGGAAGGCGGCATCTCGGCTTTGACGTAGAATTGCGGAAAATCTTCACCCGGGAAGAGTTCTTTGTCAAGCACTAAAAATGCACCGACGCACGCGATTAAACCGATAAAGAGCACACTCCCTACAAAGGCATACCGGTATCGGATCGTTGTTTTTAGGATTTTAACATATCGGTTCCGAATGAGGTCAAAGAAGGTGGCGAACCACGCGAAAAAGCCGGTGATACGCACACCTATGGTAAAGGCATCGCGAGATCGGGTCCGAACGCTGTCGAGCCTACTGCGTCCTGTCCGAGGTTTGGCTTTTCCCCACTCAGCGACGTGTGCAGGCAAAATTACGAAAACTTCAAAGAGGGAAGCAAGCAGTACGAGGATCGCCATAATCGGCACGATCCGCATAAACTGGCCAGGGATACCGGACATAAACATTAGGGGACCAAACGCGCAGATTGTCGTCAAACTTGCGGCTACGACTGGCCAACCGACCTCTTCTGCACCGCGAATGGCAGCGACTCTCGGAGGTTCGCCTGCCTCAATGTGTCGATAGATGTTCTCTATGACGACAATAGCGTCGTCAACAACAATCCCTACGACTAAAATCAACCCAAACAGGGAAACACCGCTCAGACTATAGCCTGCTATAGACATGAACCAGAAAGTTGCCATGAACGCAACCGGTATTCCGAGTGCCGCGAACAGAGCGTTGCGCCATCCGATAAAAAGGAGGAGCATCAGCACGACAAGTGCTAAGCCGAAAAACGCGTTTGTTTCAAGAATCCCCAACCTTTCTTTGAGTATAACCGAATAGTCGTTAACCGCCATCAATTCGGCACCTTCGGGGAGATCACCTCTCCGTTTTTCAACCAATTCTCGAAGTTCGGCAACCAATGAGATCGTATTTCCTTCTGTCTTTTTTTGCACAGTCAGGCTGATAGAAGGCTTTCCACTGATTCGCGATAGCGTTCTTGCTTCTTCGTAGGTATCCGAAACGGTTGCGACATCGCTAAGACGGAGTGGGGTGCCTTTAGGTTGAACAGCGATGATAGTGTTACCGATAGTGTCAGGATTAGTGAATTCTCCCATAGTGCGCACCATGAACTCTGTGTTGCCGAGTTCCATTGTGCCAGCAGGTAGATTCAAATTGCTTGCGCCGAGTGCTGTGATAACTGTTGCAATAGGCAGTTGGTATGCCTTCAAACGATCTGGGTTCACTTCAACCCATATTTCTCTTTCACGAAGCCCTGCTATCCGGACAGACGCAATATTTTTGATGTCTAAGATTTCATCCTTAAGATTCTCAGCGATCTCCCGCATTTGCGTTTCTGAAATGTCCCCACCCACAGCAATAGTTAACATCGGAAAACCAGAGGAGATATCCAGTTCTTCAACCTTCGGGTCGTCTAAAATTTCCTCCGGCAATTCATTGACCTGTTCTACAGCGGTGCGGAGGTTTTCAAGTTCCTTGTCGAAATCCCGATCAGGTATCTCTTCAAAATCGACAGTGATGATAGATCTACCTTCAGAAGAGTTGGAAAGCATTAAATTGATTTTATTGACGTTCTCTTCAATGGCATCTTCAATAGGGGCGGTGACCAGTTTCTCAACTTCTTCTGGGGAGGCACCTGGATATAGCGTTGTGACGGTTGCGGTCTGTAATGCGATTTCTGGTGTGAGTTCCCGTGGTAGGTTTATCCATGCGTACACCCC
>JAKZUG010000433.1:0-14840 GCA_047516705.1 Candidatus Poribacteria bacterium
CGTCATACCCTCCAGGCAAGACAATCGTCTTCCGCTGGTTCAGCGTCCGATTCTTCCGATCATGACAGCGTTGAATTATTGTCTTTAATTCCATTATAGAGTGAATTTCCTGTTATTTGCTAACTGCTGTTATCTCATAAAAACTGTTATCGGTGTGTGGATTGTGCAGATCATGACTCTTGCACAATCGCACTGAGTTAGGCAGAAGATGAGACTCACAGATCGTGATTGGGAGTTCATGTGCGAACCTCAATGAATAATAATATATATGTAGACTGAAAAAAAAACAACCCCAATTTTGCGATTGGGATTTCCTATAGCACTCACATAACAGATTGAATCCTTCGCGCATTAACTTTTGTTTGGATTTTTTGAGTTCAACTGTTCATAATGTTTTCTCCCATGTTAATTTTGGGGACGTATGAGATCGATTCGACGCAGCGCAATATCTATGAGCAACAGACAGAGTGCTGTGATGAGAAACGGTCGCCAGAGGTGAATCCGAACCATAACGGGGTCTTCAGGTGCTCGAAATACATCCTCCACTGCAGCGTTGAATTTCCCGCCTGATGTTGTCGAGAGTTGGCTCAACATTGATTCATCGGCATTATGAACAACGTATTCTTCAGGATAGGACACTACGGTTCCTGTCACTTGGGTGTTAACGATTTCACCTGCCTGTTTTTGCATAATGTTAACGAAATAAGGTCCCACGTCTTTTGTCGGGAAATCGAGTTCATAATGTCCCGGTGCGCTCTGTGTAACAGCGAGTTGCTGCTTTTTGAGGTTGGGTCCGATGAGAGAGATGTCGCTGTCCAATTCGTTCAGGAATTCACCGGTTTCCCCAAGCGCATCAATTCCAAGGTAAGCAGTGCCTTTTTCCTTAGTAATTTCCGCTTGAAAATTGCTGAGCGTCGTTTTTCGCATCGTGTCGCGAACGAGTTGCGCCCAGAACTTACCGTACCCGGGCCACTCCAGCCAATCGGCAGCCCATCGCGCTTTGGCATCGGAGGTGAAGGCAACAGACTTGCCCAACCCATATTGCCAACTCGCGAGCAGTGGGTCTCCCCGATCGGAGACGAGGAAGGTTTCGGCGGTGGGTCGCGGTTGTGTAGCCACATAACCGAGTAAGAATGGGGCAAGATCCAAATCAATTCCGCTCAAGACCTGGGTAGGCTTGATCTGTTGCGGTATGAAAGGTTCGTCAATGATCGCTGATTTGGACGCAGTGACGGTCTCTTTCGCGAAGATCTGGGGAACGTTATACGGGTCTTGGGTGAAGTATTCACGACCGCCTCCCCAATTCGCGAGGTTACCGAGCATGTTCATGTCAGCACCACTGCCGATGCCAACCGTTGAGATTGTGATGTTTTCACTGTGCATGGAATTTGCAATACCGTACCAGTCGCCAGGTGTAGAATGTCCGTCACTGAGGACGATGACATGCTTGAGTTTAGCGGTTGTTTCTGTCAGGGCAAAGTACGCTTGTTCAAGTGCTGGATAGAGATTTGTGCCACCACTAGCGACGATTGAACCGATCTGGTTTGAGAGATACTGCTTATCGGAAGCATCGTGCATTTCTGAAATCCAGAAGGGCGATCCATCAAATGCGATGACCCCAATCTTATCACGTTTTCCGAGGAGTTCAACCGATGCTCGCGCCGCTTCTTTTGCTAACTCAATCTTGATACCCCCCATACTTCCTGATTTGTCAATGACGAGGATGATTGCCAGGGAAGGTGTCTCCTTTTTCTTTTCAGTGTCGGTCCGGACAGGCAAAATTGCTTCGATTGGTGTTTTGTAGTAGCCACCAAGTCCGAAACTATTTTCGCCACCCAGCATCATGAAGCCGCCGCCGAGGTCTTGGACATAAGTGCGGATGAGATCCATCTGTTTTTCAGTAAGACGATTGGCAGGAACGTCGCTGAAAATAATGAGTTCATAATTTTGTAAGTCGGCGAGTTCATTCGGGACACCTAACCCGTTGCGAACATCTACGCGAATCTTGGCATCCTCAAGGACTCTTGTCAGGTAGCGCGCTTGCGACTCGTTTTCGTCAATGAGGAGGACTTTCGGTTTGCCGGTAACGGAGACAATACCGAGTGCCCGGTTGTTATCGTAGCGTGTGTCTTTCGTCGTCCGGCAGATCGCATCGTAAGTAAGGGTGCCGCTATCCATAGCAGTCTCAGTAAATATCACCCGGTTCTCGCCTTCTTCAAGTCGGGTTTCCTGTTTAGCTACCTCGAATTTGTTCTTGAAGAGACGGATCTCTGCCACATCTTCGTGGTTGCTGTGGATAAGCACTTCCACATTGAAAGGAGCACCCTGTTTGACTTGTGCCGGCATATCAAGCCGCTGAACCATAACTTCCGGTTCATCGCTCGGATGTATTGGCACCGTGTCGATCTGTATGCCGAAGTCTTTGCCACGAAGTGCCGTGTGAATTGCCTCACCTTGTGTTTCGACACCATCTGTGATGAGGACGATGCGTTTGTTCGCATTTGCTGGAAAGATTCCCCATGCTGTCTCAATTGCTTGTGCGATGTTCGTCGTATCACCCGCGTCCTCATCTGCATCCAGCCACGATTTCTTGATTTCGGCGAGTTCCAATTCGGCATTAGGTTCATCTTCACTTTTCGATAATGCTTGAATTATTTCTGCCTTGTCCGTAAATGCGATAAGACCGGCTTGCTGGTTCCCGCCTTGTAATTTCAAGGCTTCGTTGAGATAATCTGTCGTCTTCGTCAATCCATCGTCTGAGATACTATCTGAGATGTCTGCCAGAAACATAACTGCTAATTTGTCATCGGTTTTCAGGTATTGGACATCTGCAACACTCAGAATTAGCAGCAGGACAATGATAATTCGAGTAATTAGGCTAATCACTTGCTGTGTTCTTGACAGGTCTACCAGACTGCGACGGAAACCGTAGTAAAGCAGCGGTAGCAGAAGTAGAAGTAGAAGTAAGAAAGGTCGTGTAATTTCCATAATTTTATCTCAGTAGTCTGAACTTCGTCTATTGTTTTGACTCCATTTATAGTATCACAGCGTGTTACTGTATCTCAACCGTTTGCATAGGCTGCTTAGGGCTATTTAGTTTACATTTTTTATTCAAATTTTGAAGACCCAGACCCGGTAGGCGCGGTTTGTAACCGCGCCGGCATTGGAAAAGCGGGTTTGAAGTCCAAGCGATCCAATAGATTCTTTAAAACTAAATGACCCTATAGGCTGCTACTGCATTTAGGTATGTGTAGCAGCAGTGTTGTCTATCTGCATCTCAATGTCAAAACCTTCTTTTCGTATCCGTAGGTCGAAGTATAGAAGCGCAATACCGATCACCCAAATTGGAGCAGTGAAGGTCTTAAGGACAAGATCAGTACAAGTCATAATCGCATAAAAAAGTAGGTTGCTGCTGCCAAGATCTGTCTCCATTACTGACCATTGGATAAGCTCTTTAAGGTCTGTTTCACCCGCCATTCTTAGTAGAATAAAGATGGATCCAAGCGAAATCTCAAGGATATAGTGAATAGCAGCGCTTAGCAGGAGAATCAAGACTAACATCCCGAAGACCCGCCACCACGTGCCGAGAACCAATTCACTGCTCCGTTTGAAGGCATTTTGCACGCCAGTTTTCTCAAGCAAAACGGCTGCAGCGACGAAGCCCCAACGCACCCCAAAATAGAGCGAGAAAGGCGCAAAGGCAAAAGGAATGAATAGGACTGATACTGAAGATGTTCCGCGCGTTATAAAAAATATTGAAAGCAGAAGGGTAACGATGAGCGGTATTACCAAGACCGTAGTCCATAGGAGATAGCCTCCTAACAGGTGCCAGAAGCGTCGGAGCGTCTGCTTCAATGCGTCAGCACTTGTAATATGCCCGCCCAAATAGGTGGTAGCCGTTGCTATGATTATCCCACCGATACTTACAAGCGAAAAAGGGATACTAACGAGATTTGGTACAAAGTTTTTTAGGTCAGAACCCTCAAAAAAGCCCTCTAACGAATATGTTACGAGACTTCCAAAGAAATAGAAGGTGCTAATGCCCAAAAACAGCAGAAAATGTTTCCGATAGAGACTGAAGGTTGTATCCAAAATCTCGCCAATCCCCATCGGTTGGAGTGTAGGTGTATTGCTGTTGCTTGCTTGTGCTATATCAGTAGTCTTTAACATGTTTCATTTACTTCCTATGTTGTTAGCACTATCAGGCAGTGTTTGACGAAAGTAGAGTTACGGCACGCGGCGCGTGCCTACTACTCTAATCGATCCTTCTGCGTTGATATAAAAACCATTCAACAACACTCAGTCCAACGGCGAGGAATACCAAGTAAACCCAGGGTGGATAGCGTAAGAGCGCGGCACCGCTCTGTGCTACGGATTCCTCCGTCAGATCTTCAACTGCCGGGTCGGCACCGATGTGCGACTCTGTTGCATCGGCGAGATTAACAGCCCATACTATTCCACTGTTCTCCTCTGTAGAATCGGATGTTTCTGGTAACGGGACTTCTTCCTGTGTAGAATCGGCTACTTCTGAGATTTTCAGTTCGTAGAAACCGGCACGCTGCGTCTGATCAAAAAGCAGCGCGTCCCCTTCAACAGGAAGTTCCCACGTTTTGTCTTCAGGTCCCGTGATTTTTACAAGTTTTGGGGTGCTTTCGGGTGAATCAGTTTCTGTCTTTAGTCTCGGTTCAGAGATGGCGTCTATCGACTCAATTTGCTGTTTCAGGATTTCCCCTGTATGCAGGTGGTATTCCTGAATCCCGGAATGTTGTTGGAACCACTGAATGGTGTTTGCTATAATTACCGGAAAGGCGATACGTAACGGCAGATCGGATTCCAGAATATTGATAGCAGTGAAGACAATTTTCCGGTTCGGCGTAACGTCAATGAACAACACAGGCGACTCAAATGAACGGGCAAGGACCTGAGCTGTTGACGGTGGCGTGACCTGATACGCTGTGCCGATTTGAACGTTCTCCAGATGAACGTGCTGCAAAATAGGATGCGTCCGTTCCCAATCCGTAATAATCGGTGTCTCCAACGCTGCGCCGATATTCCATTTCAGTTCAGGGTTAGGAGTTTCTAACGAATCAACAGCGGGTGGATAGATAAACATGTAATTCCCATCACCGAGGGAGGGTGGGCTATAACGATCGAAGATAACGATCTGATAATCCTCTTCCTTTTGCGAATTAGCATTTTCGGCGAGTACATTGGTTTCATATTCCGCTGGTGTGAGTACAGTGAGTTTTATCTGTTCATCAACGGCGAGTACTTTCTGGAGAAACGGGTTCTCTGCTGTCACGAGCAAAACACGGATAAGGTCGCGTTTCGGAAGCGTGGCGTATGCAATATTGTCTGATGCCAGTGGGTCTTGGATATCAAGGACCGCTTTGAGTTTTCCGCCTTCAAACGCAAAGTTACTGAAAATCTCGGATTTGCTTTCGCCGGGGGCGAGTGTGTAAGGGCGTACGTCAAAAAGGTTTTCGTTGAAATAGAGTTCAACGTTGAACTTTTTCTCTTCTTCTGAGGCGTTGACGACGCGCAGCAGCGTTTGGTAATCGAAGGCATTAACGAGACTCTTACGAACTCGAAACTGCGTAATACCGACATTATCGCTTGCCTCGCCAATTCGTATCAAGTGGCGTTTGATTTCTTGATCCGGTTTTTCGGTATCCTGCTCCTGTTCCGTTTTGCTCTTAAGCTTGGCGAGCAGCTCTTCTGAAACGGACTGAAAATCGCTGTAGATAACAATTTCAGGGTTAGGTTTCGTTTGGGAAATGGCGTATGCTAAATCAAATGCGGGTTCAAGGTTCGTGCTGATGTCAGTCGGTTGGATCGCATTTATGGCTTCTCGTAGCGATTTCTGGTGATTCGTAAACGGGATGTGAATGATAGGGCGTGTATGGGAACTGATTACGGTCATTTCGTCCATGAAACGGAGCCCATCTACGGTTCGCAGGGCACTCTCTTTAGCAACCTCTAACCGCGTCAGTCCATCGGCATCTTCTTCAATCGCGTTCATGCTCGCCGACTGGTCAATAATCAAAACAAGCTGCCGAGCAGATTTCGTTATGAAAGCGAACTGTGGACGCGCAATTGAGAGCACTAAGAGTGTGAGAAATAGAAGTTGCAGCAAGAGCGATAGGAGGTGCTTTAGTCTCTGAAACAGCGAGGTCGTCTGCCGTTCTCTGAAAAGTTCCTCCCAGAACATCAGTGTGGAGACAGGCTCGCGTCGCCGACGAAGTTTGAGAATATACAGCGCGACAATCGGGATAGCCAACCCAAATAGAAAAAGTGAGGCGGGAGATAAGAAATTCATTTTTTACTGGTTGTCAGTTATCAGTTAATTCTTTGTGGCAGGTGAGAACGTTGGCAACCGCTACAACGAGTTACTAACAACCTTAACCATCAACTCGTGCCTTAGCAAAAGTATCTGTAGACGAGTTGATGGTTAAAACTGAAGCCTGCGTAGCAGGAGAACCGAGAACTATTAAGAAACGAAGCCGCCCATCCTGAAAATGCGTAAGATGAGTTCCTCGAAGGGTGATTCTGTCGTCGTCCGTACAAGGCTAATTTCACGTTGCGTGCAGTATAAATCCATGTCGTCGCAGTATTTTTGGAAGAGTGCCTGATACCGCTTGAGATGATTTTCGTTGATGGTGACTTGACGCAGCTGATTTGTTTCAACATCGACAAGATGGTAATCACCAAGTAGGTCAGGGGCAACTTCTTTCTGATCCATGATATGGATTACGAAGAGTTCATGCTTTTGAAACTTCAACACATTCAGTCCGTTGGTAAATCCGCTCGGATCAAAGAGATCGGAAATTAGGACGACGAGACCGCGGCGTTTGGTTGTATGAACGAAGTTGTGGAACGCGGTCTCCAAATCCGTTTCACCGGTTCCGTTAATCTGCTCAAGGAAGTCGAGTACGGTAAAGATTTTACCTTTCCCACGCTCTGTCGGGAGTCGATTCACGCCTGTGTTGTTGAAGGCGGTAATGCTAATCCGATCAAGGTTGGATAAGCCGATATAGGCGAGCGCAGCGGCAACACGCTTCGCATAGATCAACTTTGGCAATTTGCCGTAGGTCATTGACTGGCTGGCATCGACGAGGAAGTAGATGTGCAGATCTTCCCGTTCTTCGTAAAGTTTTAGTAGGAGTTCATCCAATCGTGCGAAAGCGTTCCAATCAATGTAGCGAAAATCGTCGCCTGGGGTATAGTTGCGGTAATCGGCGAATTCGACACTGATACCGCGTCGTGTACTACGACGTTCCGCCTTGATACGTCCGGCAAAAATCTTTTTGGAGACGATATAGAGATATTCAAGCTTTTTGAGGAATTCGCTGTCGAAGGCAGACTGTGTATCGTTCATCATTCAATCTCTTGCAGCAAGTGCTCGATGATGTCGTCTGGGTCAATTCCCTCTGCCTCACCTTCAAAACTAAGGATGAGACGATGCCGCAGACTCGGCAGCGCGACGGCTTGAATGTCCTCACGTGCGACATTGTATCTACCATCAAGAATTGCCCGAACCTTCCCGCCGAGAATCAACGCTTGCGCACCACGCGGACTGGAACCGTAGCGAACATATTTTTTCGTCAGTTCCGGTGCATCCTCTGTTTCAGGGTGTGTGCCGAGGACAATTCGCAAAGCGTACCTGCGCACGTCTTCAGCGATGAGGATATCACGGACGATCTGTTCCAATGCATTAATCTGCGCACCATCACAGACTTTATCCACAGACGGCATTTCACGTCGCGTTGTCCGTTCCATAACGAGGTCGAGTTCGTCAAGGCTTGGGTATTTAACCTTGAGTTTGAAAAAGAAGCGATCAAGTTGTGCTTCCGGTAGCGGATAAGTCCCCTCCATCTCCAACGGGTTTTGCGTCGCCATGACGAAGAAGGGCAACTTGAGTACTCGCTGCTGTCCGGCAACGGTCACGGATTTTTCCTGCATCGCTTCTAACATGGCAGACTGTGTTTTGGGGGTCGCACGGTTGATTTCATCCGCGAGAATAAGATTGCCAAATACGGGACCTTGTTGGAATTCAAAGAACTTCCGTCCATTTTCATCCTCAGCGACAATGGTGGTTCCGATGATGTCTGCCGGCATCAGGTCCGGTGTGAACTGGATTCGGGAAAAATTGAGGTCTAACACCTCATGCAGTGTCCGGATGAGAAGCGTTTTACCCAAGCCGGGGACACCTTCTAACAAGGCATGACCGCCCGTCATGAGACAGATTAGAACACCTTCGATAATTTCTTTTTGCCCGACGATTTGCTTGGATACTTCTTGTTGTATTTTCAGAAAGGTCTCGCGAAATTCTTCATATTTTTGTTCGGCGTGTTCGGACATATTGCTCCCTACCGTTTTGCAAAGAAGCCGAGTTATGGCAACTCGGCTTCTCTATAACTTCATTCTACTCATCACTCGGTTTAATCGATTCAAAGTAGCGTTTCACGTAAAACTTATACCCCAAAGGAATCTGCTCTTCGGTCAGGGCATCTTCGGAAAGTTTCTGATATTTCGTGTACGCATCTTTGTAACTGACAGCGGATTGCTGCCCCTCGGCTGATGTCTTAGAGGTTTGAACGGTAGAGCTGCCTTCTCCCTGGATACCAGTAATCTGTTCAAGGTTGAGCGTAGAATCCAGTGATGTGAATTGACCCAATTGACCAGCAGAAGTTGCTTTTCCAACACTGTTACTCGGGTTCTGGCTCAGTGCATTGGTTAATCCTGTATTGTTGTTTTGGCACACACCAGCAATGCCCGCCTTGCACACTTCACATTCCGAGAGCAATTTTGCCAACTGTAGGTTGCGTTTCTTGAGCAGTGAGAGATCCCGCATCTTTTTGCTTGATGCGCGGAGTCGAGTTTGCGCGCCTTCGACATCGTCGTTGGCTAAGCCTTCCCCTGCACCGGATAACTCTGTGCCGAGTCCGTCAAGATCGGTGCCTTGTAGGCTCTTGCCGCCACGTTTCAGCTCATCGGAAATATTTTGGCGTTTCTCCTTCTCAAATTCCAGTAGTTTTTTCGTCACTTGGTCAAGTTTTGCTGCTGCTTGTTGATAATCACCGCGTTTCAGCTGCTGCCCGAATTCCCCTAAATATGGGTTGCCGATGAACTGTTGCCCTAACCCACTCATCAGTGCTTCCTGCTGTGCCATCTTCAGCGGGTTAACTTTCGTCTTCAACAGTGCGCTCAACTCCGTCATTCGAGCAAGTGCTTCCTTCGGGGCAATCTGCGGTTTCTTCAGTTCAAGGGCTCTTTTCTCAATCTCTTTCAAGAGTTCTTCGAGTTCTTCATCTTCATTCAGTTCTGCTTCTTTCTTTGCCACTTCAATCTCTTTCAAGAGTGTGTCAGCCTCTGCTGCGATCTGCGGTGAGAAGTCAATCTCTGTTGAGGTCGCCGGCGGTGCAAAAAACTCGACGAACGAAAAGGCGAGGAGAAATATGGCGACGAGCGCAATAAATTTGGTCTCGCGCGGTGCAGTGTAGCGAGCGACTTGATTCACCGGAACAGCCTGTAATCTATTGGTCGTATCCTGAAGTTGGAGAGCAGTCAAGGTTTCACCGGTTCGGCGTTGAATCTGTTCTAAGCCACTTATAACGCGGTCCTTGAGGGACGCGTCTGTGTCAATTGCCCGTGCCGCCTCTTGGAGACTTATAGGTCGCAGGAGGCGAAAAACTAAAGCAGCTACAGCAATGCCGAGTGCTACCCAGAGAAAAACCAGTGGTGGGATATTAAAGGATGTGACGCTATCGGCGATGACTAACGGGATACACACTAAAAACCCGTAGAAAAGGAAGGTCGCGAAGGTCTGAAAATATCGTTGGATGTTCAATCGCTGTCGGACGCGCTGAATTTTTTCAAGGATCAATTTTTCTTGCATGGAAGCTGCTCCTTCTGTGAAAGTACCCGAATGCCGTTTGAATATTTACAGTGTTCTTGCTATCAATTATAACAAAGACTTTCCTGAATGTCAAGATGTTTCCAAACGTTGATAGGGTCATTTAGTTCTCCGATAAGAGCGAACATTGAATCGCAACATGCCACTGTAGAAGCGACCTCCCGGTCGCGACTTTTCGGAAACCAAATTGGACAAAAAGCCTAAAACTAAATAGCCCTGAAATGTTGAATACACCCATTTACAAGTTGTCTCATACTACTTTGACGTGAGTTCGATAATAAAATCTAAATACAGACGTAGGTTGGGTAGCGCGGTAAAAGACCGAGAACCTTTCAGTTATACAGAGGATTCCGAGTTCCAACAACCGATTCGTGAAGAGAGACATAGCGAAACCCAATAACCCACTGGTGTCCGTGGCATACAAAACCTTATCTTGAACTCACGTTACTTTGCCAAAGGTGAACTTAAATTTTGCGGCATTACTTAAATTTTGCGGCGTTACTTTAGTGACACACATTATGGTCATAAAGGTTGCATTATTTTATTGTACGGCTGATTTTCAAATCGTCAAACGGCTTTCCGTCTGTGTCGGTGATCCGTAGGTAGAATCCCCAAGTTACTTCCTCCTCGCAGACTTTGACGAGGATGCTATTTTTACCGGGCTTGAGTGTCACAGGGACAATGTCTCGGTCAATTTCCGCGCTATAGGTTCTCGTATGTGCGAACACCTCTTTGCCGTTTAGCCAGATTTTTCCTTGATCATCGCTGTCGAATCGGAATTGGACTTTCCGTTCGTCAGGCGAAATAACGGTTGCGAACGCATAGGCGACACCCCAGTCGAGGTTCTCTTCGAGGTTGATATAACCGTTCAGTGTATCATCGGTACTTTTCTGCCAACTTATCTGTCCGTCTATACCGTCGTATTTTTCGGTTGTGTCGACCTGCGTTGTATCTTCTGGGATGTAAGCAGTATCGTAACCGATACCGCCGGTATTATTAAACGGACCGAGCGTCAACCATGCGTGTTCAGCGATGAAACCAGTTTTTTGAATGTACGCTTCTGCCTTTTCGGGCATGCCATTTTCGTTGCAGTATTCAGCCAGTGCGAGGTTGAGCGTTAGTTGGGTGTTCAGATTGTTAGACGTAGCGTCTATCAATTGGTTCAACATCTCGGCGAAACGCTTTTTGTCCTTAGCTTTTTTGCCGACTTGTGTGATCTGCGAGAGAAATTCGGGGCGGAGACTGATGCTTGTTGAAGTGTTTAGACCGCGTTTTAACGCTTCAAATGCTTCTTCATACTGTTCGTTGGCGAGATATGCCTGTCCCAAGGTCAAGATGTAACTTGAGCTTGTACTGTCGAGCGTAGCACGTTTGGCGAATTCCAACGCTGTTTCAGGATAGAGTCCTTTGTTGAGCAGCTTCTCAGCAAACTCGCGATAGTACCAATAGTTGTTTCGCTGATTTACCTCTTTCTGCCGGATCTTGAGCCACTGATTGTAGGAGGCTTCGGCTTTTTGGGCATCGCCGTCCTTTTTGTAGGCATCACCTAACAGTTCGTGCAGGACGGCACTGTTCACCATTTTCGGCTTCAGTTCTTCAAGGAAGGGGATATGTTTCGCCTCTTGTTTTTCTTTATCGGTGTAGAGGTTCAAGATCGCTTGAACTGCAGCCTCGTGTTCGCTCCGCGTAAGCGAGGCATCCAACGCGCGACGATACACGCTTTCCGCATTTGAGGGGTGCTCACCTTTAGTGTGGGTTTGTGCCAACAGACGATACAATTCATAAGAGGTCGGTTCAAGTTGAATCGCTTTTTCATACGCCGCTGCTGCCTGTTCCAATTGTTCAGGTCTTGAGCTTTTGAAGATGGGGCGGGTGTAAGGTTCCAGTTTTGCATTTCCGATAAGTCTGCCATCGTTCTTATTAGGCGATGTGTCGGCGACAATCCGATCCCTTTCTTCGTCAAATTTCCAATATCCAACTAAACCGGATTCATCACCCTTCAACTGTATATTCATATCCGAACGGATTTCGGCTTTTGTCCGCGCAACGTTCCAGATACGCACCTCATCGATTTGTCCAATAAAAGACTCGTGGGTCGGTCTATCTTCTTCATGTGTCCAACCGATCCGAAGCGGAAGATGACTCTGATAGACACTATCCTGCCCCAAATCACGACTTCCGACTTCGTTACCGTCGATAAACAATTTCATGACATCTCTTTTCGCATCAATGACACATGCAACATGATGCGATCTGTTAAGATCAATGCTGCCGCGGTCAGAAAAGATATTGTGCTCCGCTTCGCCCTTTGGCGATACACTGAATTGAATGGCTCCATCTTCTCGGAGAAATAGGAGATAACTTCGGTTACTGATGTTTAATGTTCGCTTGTCACCTTTGTAAATAATGGATGAATATCTTTTTGGCAAGTCGGTAGGTTTGATCCAAACGGATACCGTTACCTGTTGCGTGACATCATTCAAGATATCACTGTTACCGATTTCCACGAAGCTTGAATTGCCGTCAAGGATCAGTGCGGTGCCTTCAATCACCTCTCCCGTCTCATGTTGTTGTGTGGATTGTTTCTGGTAGAGGTCGCCAAGTTTCTTGTGCCATTGCGAGTTATCGGACTGGCGTTCGCTCAACTTCTGGTATTGGGCGATTGCCTCGTCAACCTTATCGCTGAATTCATAAGCTTCGGCGAGGTCGAAGTGCGCATCAAGGTTGTCCGGGTTTTCCTGAACCCGTTTGAGTCGTTGGGGAATCCATTTTTCATAGAGATTACCTTCTTTCGAGACTTGATCCATTTTCGTTTCCGCGTTTTGCCGCCTGTACTCGGATCTGGCGATATTCGCCAACTGTTGATACGCATTAAAGGCTTCTTCGTATCGCTTCGCCTCGAGGCAGCATTCCCCAAGAATTTCGTAGAAGTAATCGAGTCCCCAAGTGTTACTGGAACCCTGCGATGCAGTGATTGCGTCGTTAGCGAGCTTAATAGCCGGTGCGTACATCTTACCCTTAAAACAGATGGTGGCGAGTGCCCCGAGAAACGACTCGTCCTGTTTGGAGTTGCTCGATGAGAGCATTGTTTCGGCTCGTTTGAGCTGTTCTTCCACTAATTCGGGCTGCTGATTTTGATTTAGTGCGGCAGCGGCGTAGTAGGCACTGCGGATGTTCTTTGGACTCGATTGGACTTTGGAGAGTGCTTGATAGGCTTCGGCTGCCTTTTCATGATCATTTGCATTCCGGTAAACCTCAGCGACCATTTCAAGGACAATCGGGTTACCCGACTCTTTCTCACGTCTGCTTTCAAAGATAGTTTTCAAAGCCTCAAGTTTTCCTTGATCTTTATGTGCCTTAATTAAGGCTTCGCGTGTTTCGTCGCCACCGTAGTGGATTGTGATACCGGAACCATAAGTCGTAGACTTGATTGTTGAACTGGTATGCGCAAGTAATTCGGTTTCATAGAGTTCTAATGCCATGTCGGTTTTGTCGAGTTGGACGTATACTCTGAGCAACGTGGAGGTGAGCTCTTCCCGTTCGTAACCTTGTGTTGTCATGTCAAGTGCCTTCTTATAAGCACTGACTGATTTCTCCAATTCGCCTGCCGCTCGGTAGCGATTGGCACGTTCTTTTTGCATCTCAGGCGTGAGTGTGCCTTCAGTTTCTGCTTTCTGTAGCATCTCTTCTAATTTCCCCTGATGCTGGTAGAGGCCAATGAGCTGCCGTTCAAGGTTCCGTCGGTCCCACTCTTGACCGGTGTATCGAATGGCTTCTTGGAGTGCTTTCTCAGCAGAAGTTAGGTTGTCTTTGCGGAGATAGAGTTCTGCGAGTTCTTGATAAGTCTTCGCGTTTCCCGGAGCAAGTTCACTCGCTTTTTCATAGGCAGCGATTGCCGCATCGATCTGGTCTTCATCTTTGTGGAGTTTTGCAAGGCGCGCATAGTGGGCACCGGTCTCAGGATTTGCGTCAATGAACTGCTGAGCGAGTTCAAGTGCCTCGTCGAATTTACCAGAGGTTTGGTAACTATTGATGAGTCCATCCTGATACTTTGTGTTCTCCGGGTCAGTTTCAAGTAAGACTTTCCATGTATCAATTGCCTTTTCGTGTTGATTTTGTCGTGAATAGAGAGTTGCGAGTTGTGCGCGTGATTCCAGGTCCTCAGGCACCGCTTTTACGATCTGCTCGTAAATTTCTATCGCTTGCTTGATTTCACCACGATCCATATATTCCTTTGCAAACGCGCGCTGAACACCGATATTCATCCCCTGTGTTTTTTCAGTTAGCTGGGTTGTCGTTTCAAGACTGCTGCGCTGTTTTTCAATCTGCATCAACCGCTCTTGCGCTCGTTCACGATCATAGGATCTCGTCGAAAGGTCGTTGATGATCTCAGTAAAGAGTGCTTCAGCATCGTCCCACATCTCGTGTTGCATGTATGTCGCAGCGAGGTCTCTCTTGTTATAGAAATCTCTTCCGCGTTCCTGCATCAGTTGGATGGCACCCATCTTACGGAATGCGTCTTGTGCCTTCTCTTTGTCATTTATTTTAGCGTATCCCGCTCCGAGTTTCTGGTAACTTTTTGAAAGTTCCCATGAGTTATCCGTTTTAAGTTTCTCAACTGCCGACGCAAGCAGCCGGAGTTGGAGGTCCTGATTACCTACGTTTTCATAAGCCTCAGCGAGGTTGTATAACCACTGAACCCGTGTTGACATGAGCGCATTATTGAGAAGTTGATCCACGTGCGTATTTGCCCCTTCGATATCATTTGCTTGAATCTTCATAGAGGCGACCAGATAGAGCAGGACAGCGTCTTCCGGTTTCTGAGTGAGTTTTGCCTCGTATTCTGTTATTAAGTCTTCTAACGTGCCGGATGCCTTATAGAGTTCGGCGAGTTTTAGGACAAACGCCGCTCGCGAATTAGATA
>JAKZUG010000434.1:0-11610 GCA_047516705.1 Candidatus Poribacteria bacterium
TATAGTAAAGTTTGAAAATATGTGAACATTTCAGAGAGTGACAACCCTTCCCATCCACGCTGGCGAGGTTTGTAACCTCGCCCCATAATGACCAAGTAATTGTAGATTTTACTATAGTTGCCAATCGTTTAAAGCCAATCGTTTAAAACTGAATAGAGTGGAACTTGCAATCCGAACAGAGGTACGGATAAGGGGTGATTTCATGAGACACAAAACGGATCTTCTGGGTTACATGCTCCTTTTAATCGGATGTCTCTTCGCGAGCGGCGACCTGTCCGCACAAGACACCGCGCTGGTTTACGTGATTGATATACGGAACGAGATCGGTAGTGGCCTCGGCACCTACATCAGCAAGGGTATTCAGAAAGCCGAGGCAGCCGGTGCCGATGCAATTGTTTTTGATGTCGATACACCCGGCGGCAGAGTGGATTCTGCCGTGAATATCATTCGCGCAATTCAAGAAACACAGATTCCGACGATCGCTTTTGTCAATCGGCAGGCTATCTCAGCAGGCGCGATGATCTCTATCGCTTGCAATCAGATTGTGATGACTTCAGGTGGCACCATCGGTGATTCCGCGCCTGTTAATGTTCAAGGGGAGGAAGTTGGTGAAAAAGCGATCTCCTACATCCAAGGGACTATTCGCGCGACCGCCGAACGCGAAAACCGGAACCCCGACATTGCCGAAGCTATGGTTGACAAAGAACTTGTACTCGTTAAACTGAAAAATGGACAGATTGTTAAGCTCCTACCCGAGGAATACGCTACGCGTGAAGAAGAAGGCGAGGAAATGGAAATCCTCTGTGCACAGGGAAAATTGCTCACTTTGTCCACACGACAGGCACTCGAATACCGGTTCGCTGATGCACAGGCAGAAACCCTCACTAAATTATTAGCGCAGTACCAGATTGTTGAAGTTGCTGGCACCAAAATGCCCCTGACCGAGGAAGCGATCATGCAACGGCAGCGTGAATACGGTGTTGCAGAAGTCAACCGTCTGAAAACGCTCTCCGGTGCACGTGTCACTGAAGTGAGGACAACGCTTGCCGATAGGGTCGTTTTCTTTCTCACAAATCCTTTCATCAGTTCGCTCCTGCTTTCGTTGGGGCTTCTCGGTATCTTTATAGAGATCCGATCACCCGGTTTCGGTGTCCCTGGTTTCCTTGGTTTGATCTGTGTAGGGCTCTTTTTCGGTGGACACATGCTGCTGAAAATCGGCGCGGAATGGGCGTTACTGCTCTTCCTTATCGGTATTGGGTTAATGGTTTTGGAGATTTTTGTGATTCCGGGTTTCGGGGTCGCCGGAATCCTTGGCATTATAATGATGTTGGGGAGTGTCTTCTTTGTTTTCGACCAGGTCCACGAGCTCAGTACAGCAGTTCTGTGGCTCTCGATCTCTGTGATTTTGACTTCTGCTTTGGTGATTTTAGCGGCGTTTTTCCTACCTGAAACACGGCTCTTCCAGAGGTTTGCGCTGTCAACAGTCATGGATACTCAGATGGGATACCACTCCTCCAGTGCCGAGGATTTTCAGGCTTATCTCGGACAATCGGGTACCGCCTTAACACCGCTGCGACCCTCTGGAACAGCGCGAATCGGTGATAAAAGGGTAGATGTTGTTACCGTTGGTGATTTCATCGCACAGAATAGTAGTGTCAAAGTTGTTGAGGTTGAAGGTCCTAAAGTTTTCGTAGAGGCCGTTGAGGATGTCTGATTTTATTTCTATCGCCTAATGTCTTTGGAGGACAATTATGTGGTTTCTAATTTTCCTCATCAGTTTCGGAATTTTATTGGTATTTATTGAGTTGTTGATTCTTCCAGGATTTGGTGCCGCTGGCGTACCGGGGGCACTACTTGTACTGATAGGCTTCGGTGTCGCGTGGTCGCAATTTGGTTGGCAGACCGCGCTGACTTCTACCGGGATAACATTGGTGCTAGTCATTCCATTGGCGATAATCGGGTTATCTGTGCTGCGGAGAACGTCTGTAGGTAAAACGTTCATTTTGAGTGCTACGCAAAATAAAGAGGAAGGTTTCCAAGCACCACCCTCAGAATTGGCAAGTCTGGTCGGGAAATCAGGGAAGGCACTCACCCCGTTGCGACCCGCAGGTGCCGCCTTAATCAGCGGAAACCGCGTTGACATCGTTACACAAGGGGAATTTGTCGCACCAGAAACTGATATTGAAGTGATTTTTGTGGAAGGAAGTCGTGTCGTCGTTCGTAGTTTACAATAGAATAGTTCCATTTGTAGGTGTTTAGCGGCGCAGCTTGCAAGCGTATATTGCAAGTCCAAGCGTATACGCTACAAATCGGTAGGAGGCAGATAATGGATATATTTACAGGGGGAATCGCCCTTGTCGTCCTAATTGTTATCATCGCGTTCTTTTGGTTCGTTCCTGTCGGGCTTTGGATTGCTGCTGTTGCAGCA
Organism: Candidatus Poribacteria bacterium; assembly: GCA_047516705.1. Lineage (GTDB taxonomy): Bacteria > Poribacteria > WGA-4E > WGA-4E > WGA-3G > WGA-3G. Next base: position 2,429 of record JAKZUG010000434.1, read on the forward strand.
GGTGTGCCACTCCGAATATTTGACCTGGTCGGGATGCGTCTCAGGCGCGTAAATCCAAATGTTATCGTCAAAGGGTTAATCAGTGTCCACAAGGCAGGGTTGAAGGTATCAACTGCCGAATTAGAGGCACATTACCTTGCCAGTGGTAACGTCCTCAATGTTACCAGCGCGCTCATCGCTGCGGATAAAGCGAGAATCGATCTCACTTTTCAACGCGCCGCCGCTATAGACTTGGCTGGACGTGATGTCTTTGAGGCTGTCCAGGTCAGCGTCAATCCACGAGTGATCACCACACCGCGAATCAGCGCGCTCGCTTTAGATGGCGTTGAGTTGATAGCCACCGTTCGTATCACTGTGAGAACTAACATCAATCGGCTTGTCGGCGGTGCTGGTGAAGAGACTATTATCGCACGTGTAGGTGAGGGCATTATCAGTGCAATCGGTGCCTCTGAAACCTATGAAGATGTACTTGAAAACCCGGACACCATCTCAAAGACGGTGCTGGACCGCGGACTTGATGCTGGGACCGCTTTTGAAATCCTTTCTATTGATATTGCTGATGTCAATGTTGGCAAAAATATCGGTGCCGAACTCCAAGCGGAGCAAGCCGAGGCGGATCTTATTGTCGCACAAGCGAAGGCGGAAGAACGTCGCGCCATGGCGGTAGCTCAGAAACAACAGATGACTGCGAACGTTCAGGAGATGCGAGCAAAAGTGGTTGAGGCAGAAGCGGAAGTTCCCCGAGCCCTTTCAAACGCGTTCCGTGAAGGCAACTTAAATCTTACAGATACAGAGCAGTAACCTACTGCTGTAGGCGCGGTCGGGCGATCGCGCCGTCTCAATGGAGAAGAGGAAATATGACACCAACAATTGTTGCTATTATCGCTGTTTTGATACTCCTGTTCCTAATTATTATCAGTTGGCTCGTCCCTGTCGGTTTGTGGATCACTGCTATTTCGGCAGGCGTTAAGGTCGGAATTTTCGACCTCGTTGCGATGCGCTTGCGGCGTGTCCCACCCGCTGGGATTGTGGAACCCCAGATTAACGCAACCAAGGCAGGGTTAACCCTGTCTCTTGATGATCTTGAAGCACATTTTCTTGCCGGTGGGCACGTTGGCAGCGTCGTCTCGGCACTGATCGCTGCAGATAAAGCTGAAATTTCTCTCGGTTTCGCACAAGCCGCTGCTATTGACCTTGCGGGCAGGAATGTCTTGCAAGCCGTCCAAGTCAGCGTCACACCGGAGATTATTGATATCCCCAGTAAAGATGAGGCTACCAGCGGCATTACTGCTGTTGCTCGCGATGGCATCCAGTTGATTGTGAAGGCACGCGTTACAGTGAGAGCTGATATTGACCGACTCGTCGGCGGTGCTACGGAAGATACGATTCGCGCAAGGGTCGGTGAGGGGATCATTACAACGATCGGCTCATCAAGCAGCCACAAGAAAGTTTTAGAAAACCCCGCACTCATTTCAGAAACTGTCCTCTCAAAAGGCTTATCCTCCGGGACTGCCTTTGAAATTTTGTCTATTGATATAGCCGATATAAACGTTGGCGAGAACATCGGGGCAAAATTACAAACGGACCAGGCGCAAGCTGAGCTTAAGATAGCACGTGCGAAAGCTGAGGAGAAACGCGCACTTGCGGAAGCGGAAGAGGAAGAAAATAATGCACTCGTCGAAGAGATGACAATCAAACTTATTGAGGCTGAAGCGGAAGTACCTATTGCAATCGCAGACACGCTTAACTCTCAGAGAATGAGTGTGATGGCTTATTATGAACTCCAGAATATCCTTGCGGATACGGAGATGCGACAGTCTATCGCCACACCCGTTGGTGAAGGACAAGATATAGACACAACCTGATCTTCACACTCCCTCGGACTTTCATAGCCGGCACTATAGGGGAGCCATGATTCTGTCCCTTAAAGGAGAAATCGATGGATAATATCGTCCAATTGGCGGTGATGGCGGTCGTCGTAATTCTGTCGCTCGTCGTGCGTAACTCGCGTCAACGGAGAGCACAACAACAGAATACTGAGAGAAGAATAGAGGAAAATACACTCGCTAAGAGTGACGGTGACGTAGCACCACCCCCTTTCATGGAAGATTCTCCGTTTGCAACCAAGTTAGAGCAGATGATGACCCAACAGGACGATGACGAAACGGAAGCGGTGCCCGCGGCTTCTGAAGAACCGGAACCACCAACACCACAAGAGCCAACCCGACCTGTTGAGGATCCGCGACCACAACCGCCGCCGGTGCCTGTAGAAGCCCGAGCCGGAATCCGATCCGTCCCTGCTACATCTCTGCTGGATTTCTCACCACAAACGTTCCGCCAAGGTATCATTCTCAAAGAAATCCTTGAACGTCCCCGATCGCGACGAACAAGGCGGAACAGATAGGCACGTTTACGCGGTGCTGAGTAAACTGCTGCACACCTATGCTGAGGTGCGTTCTCTGTTCAACCACATCTACTTGCCTGAGTCTTGAACAGGAAATATGTGATTTTAAATGGAAATCCACCTCTTTTACAAAATTGCCGTTATTACCTCAGTTTTTCTGCTGTTTACCGGCTGTTCGCGTCGCCAAAAGATTACAGTGCAGCAGACACCTTTCCACACTGAGATTCCCGCTTATACTCGGCATCTCAAGGGATTCAAAATTTGTCTGGACCCAGGGCACGGTGGACAAGGACACATCTCTGATTACAAACGCGGTCCCACAGGCGTTCGTGAGGCTGATGTCAACCTACAGGTTGCCCTTCACTTACGCAACATGTTACAAGAAGTTGGTGCTACTGTCGTCATGACGCGTGTTGATGATTCTTACGTGGAACTGGCGATGCGGAGTCAAATTGCCAACGAAAGTGGGGCTGATTTTTTTATCTCCCTTCACCATAACGGTATTGACAACCGAGAGACTAACTATACCTCTACATGGTATCACGGCGATGCGGACGACTCGCACCAGAGCCTCGACCTCGCTCGGTATGTTCAACAAGGGGTCTCAGACGCACTGCGATTACCGAGTTCGCCAGCAACAGGTCTCTTTTCCGATAAGTTGGTGGCATCTTCTGGCTTTGGGGTGTTGCGGCTAACGAAATGTCCCGCGGTCTTATGCGAGGCATCTTTTCTCTCAAACCCGGAGGAAGAGGCGCGGTTGAAAAAGGACGACTACCTCAAAAAAGAGGCTTACGGCTATTTTCTCGGTATTGCACGCTATGTTGCCGGAGGGTTTCCGAAAGGGGTTTTGGTCCAACCACAACCTGAAGTGATCATTCAGACAAGAACGCCGATGCTTCAGATTCGGGTTAAGGATGGACTCCACGAACGCGGCGCGTGGATGCTCAAACGCCAACAGATCTTTTCCGATTCTATCCGAGTCAAGGTTGATGACGTGAATGTACCCTATCACTACGATAGCGATACGGATATAATCACTGTCGCTATTGAAAAACCGCTCGCAAACGGTGTCCATTTTGTCCAAACTGAATTGGTGAACTATTACGGAAATCACAGCCTGCCTTCGCGTCAGTGGTTCAAAGTTGCACCCGCGGCGGCGGAACTCCACATCAGCGCGTGGACAGATACGCTCCCTGCTGATGGGAAAAGTTACGTCGGTATTTCTGTAACCGCACGTGACGCTGAAGGAACACCGATTGCTGACGGCGAACCAATCTACATGCAAACGTCAAACGGAACATTAGCAAAGACCCGTCAACTTTCAAAGCACGGCACGTCAAACTTTTATCTTTACGCACCTGATACACCGAGTTCTGCAGTGGTAGAAGCCACTTACGGTGAAAAGCAGGCATCGCTGACGATTCACTTTTCAGACATTGATACTGCTATTGTACAAGGGCAAGTTTCTGACGCAGATTCCGGGCAACCGCTGCCAGATGTGCAATTACAGGCTGATCCGGGGGTAATCGCAACCACAGATGCGGATGGACATTTCTTCATCACAACCGATCCGACGTCGAAAGTCCCGCTCGAAACAACGCTACACATTTCTAAGGTGGGCTACTATCCGGACAAACGCAAGATCAACATTACCCCAAATCAGGCAACAGTTATCCGATCCAAACTTCACGCTATTGCGGATGGGGCATTTGCTTCAACCGTCATCATTCTCGATTCACAAACCGATACGCCAGCAACACAACAACTCATCACGACATTAGAAAGAATGTTGAAACTTGCCGGGGCAAAAGTCTATAACATCCATACCCCCAGACAAAAGTTAACTATAGAGAAACGGATAGAGACAGTTAACGCTATCCCGGATAGAGGATACTATTTACAGGTTAATCACACACCAGAGATAAAAGGCGAACCCCACGTTGTTGCGGCGCACTACCGCGGTAATCAAGGAACGGAGACATTTCTTAAGCACATACTGAAACAATTCAACAAATCGATTTTTGAGACACCGGTTGTCACTCTCCAAGATCGAACAACACCTGAAATCCAACAGACGAACAAAATGGCGATGACCCTTGAAATCCGATCATTAGATCATCCAAACGCCCCCGCTGGCGAGGTTTCTAACCTCGCCCGTTCATCTGCTGTACAGGAAGCACAGGCTATCTTTTTCGGTGCATGGGCTTTCCTAAAAGCGGATGGAAAGATTGATGTAGAAGAACAGAAACGTTTTATGGCATACTTAGCAGAGGTCCAACAGTAGCGGGGCACAGTCTCTGCACTGACCCTGACCGGAAATAGCATGGATATTGTCTCTCAAATTACAGAACTACAACTCAAGCATCCGTTCAAAATCGCTCGCCGTGCAACAGATGCACACCGACAGGTGATCTCCGTAGAGATTGATGGTGGCATCGGTGAAACGGCACCGGCGCGATTTTACGGTGAAACTGTTGAGACAGTGAGTATCGCATTAGAGACTATCGCCGCAGCACTTCCTAACAACCTCGATGCAATCCATGATGTGATGGCGACTGTTGAAACGATGCTCGGCGGCAATTACGCAGCAAAATCCGCCATTGATATGGCACTACACGACCGACTCGGTAAAAAACTCGGCGTTCCGCTCTACCAACTCTGGGGACTCAACCCGCAGAAAACCCCTTACACATCGTTTACCATCGGGCTTGATGAACCCGAGGTGATGGCAGAGAAGACCCGACACGCTGAAGCGTATCCGATCTTGAAGGTCAAACTCGGTACACCTCGCGATATTGAGATCATCGAAACACTCCGCAACGTAACAGATAAACCTATCTACGTCGATGCAAATACAGCGTGGACACCGAAAGAAGCGGTCCGCAAGATTCGTGAACTTACCGAATATGGCGTTGAACTGATTGAACAACCGACAAAACCTGATGATCTGGCAGGGCTCAAATTTGTCCGTGAAAACTCGGAATTACCAATCATTGCTGACGAAAGCATCAAACGCGCCAGTGATATTCCGGCACTTGCTGAGTGCGTTGACGGTATCAACATCAAACTCGTCAAGTGTGGTGGACTGCTTGAAGCACACCGGATGATACACGTCGCTCGCGCACACGGCTTGCTTGTTATGATCGGTTGTATGATAGAGAGTTCACTCGGCATCACCGCCGCGGCGCATTTAACACCACTTGTAGACTATGCCGATCTCGATGGGAATTTGCTCATCGCGAACGACCCATACACGGGTGTGACCCTTGATAAGGGTAAACTAATACTGCCAAAACACCCCGGCATCGGGGTTACATAGAAAAGTTACTTTCAGGACTACCATATACACAACCGCTAAACGAAATGGAGAAATCTAAAATGACAAAACAGAACCGTAATGTCCTCATCACCGGCGGCACCGGTATATTAGGTAGTGCCGTCACCAAAGCATATCTCTCGCAAGGCGACACCGTTGCTGTTACCTACCTGTTTGAAGAAGAGGTCGAACGTTTTAAACAATACAACCCTGAACTCAGTGAAGATGTTACCTTCCTGTTTGCAAATGTTACCGAGGAGACCGAGGTTCAGAAGACTATTGAGGAATTCATATCAAAATTCGGTTCGTTGGACATCTTGGTAAACATCGTTGGTGGGTTTGTCGGGGGAATTCCAGCGGCGGAACTTGAAGCGGACAGATGGGATTTCATAATGAATCTCAATCTCAAATCGGTGTTCCTCTGCTGCAAGACGGTGATACCACACATGACAGCACAAAGTTACGGGAAGATCATTAACGTCTCTGCGCGTGCTGGCTTAAAAGGGGAAGCGGGTTTGAGTGCCTATTGTGTCTCCAAAGGTGGTGTCCGCACATTGACCGAGTCCTTGGCTGCTGAGGTGATGGATTCAGGGGTGAACGTCAATGCTATTATGCCGAGCATTATGGACACCCCCACCAACCGAGAAGCTATGCCGGACGAAGACCACGACCAGTGGGTATCTCCTGCTGATGTCGCTAAAGTAATATGCTTTCTCACTTCTGATGACGCGACTATCATCAACGGAGCTGCCATCCCTGTTTACGGCAGAGCCTAATCTATTGACCTATATCGAACGGGCGGACTATAGCATCTGCCCGTCTCACAAAGCGATTAAAAGAAGACACATGTAATCCATCTTTACCCATCTGTTTTGATCCGCTGTTAAAATAAAATTGAGTAAAATAAAAAATCAGCACTTTAAACCTGCCAGAAAGTCCAACGTCTTATTAAGTGTTTAGAGTTTAGTTTAACGCGCCTTTTTATTGCATTGGCGCGTTGTAGGCACAACTCCGAACAGACGTGTCTGAATGACTTCTACCTTTCACTTGACCAATCGACTAAACCCAACGTTTTAACATATAAAAAAGGAGATATTCCATGAACCAATTGGAATTCTACACACTGGCACGAAGCCTTCTTGTCCCTTTACAGACTGGGACCTCCGAGTTTCAAAAACTGACAGTTGAACGTTATCATGTAAGCGTTTCAATTCAGAAGCGATTAGCAACAACAGAAGTAGATATTCTTTTCGGCAATCCAAACAAAACTCCGGTGAGTGGTCTTTTTGTTTTTCCGCTCCCTGATCAGACAGATACCTCAAATGCCGAGATTCGCATTGATGGCAATCTCGAGAAATCAGGATTGTTGAGAAGGAACAAGTTAGCGGAACTCTACAAACGCATCCTCAAGGCGCAGGATTTGCAAATGCTACAGGCAATCGGCACTTCCGCATTACGGACAGAGATCCCACCGATCCTGGCCGATGGTGAGTGCCGAGTTCAAATCCGATATACTGAGGCTGTTGACGAAGTTGACGGCGACTTAGTATACACGCATCATTTGCGAACGAATCAACCCGTCGGAAGTTTCTTGATGGCAATAGATGCTGAAGGTGAGCACGCAATTGAGACTATTGAATCTCCATCGCACGGTGTTACGATTAACCACGAAGGCGATGCGCGTGCAAGCATGACTTACCAAGTGACCAATGTCAAGTTAGACACGGATTTTGTCTGTCGCTATGCGTTCACGGATTACGATTTAGATGAAGTAGAACCGGTTTTGTCTGACGTGCCTATGAGTTATAGTAAACCGATGCTGCTTTCCGATGTTTCCGAGCCGCCACTGATGTTTCATAGCCCTAATTTCGAGCGTCGTCTCGCGCGAGCCAGAACAGCCAGAACGTTTCGTGCACCGATGCCGATGTCAGCGGAATTAAGCCCTCCGAACGGTGCTGCTTATCACGATGTCTATTTTAAGGGACACGGCACGAACCCGTTTATTGATACGGAAGACGAACACAGGTCAACTTTTGGTATGGATGCGGATAGAGCGTCTTATTCCGTGATACGTCGCTACATACGGGACGGCTTCCTACCGCCACCAGAAGCCGTGCGGGTTGAGGAATTCGTCAACGCCTTCGATTACGACTATACACCGCCTACGGATAATGCTTTCGCTCTGCATCTTGAGGGTGCACCATCCAAATTCGGTGAAGGTAAGCCACGTCAGCTGCTACGCGTCGGTATTCAGGGACGTGTCGTGCCAGATACCGACCGCAAGGATGCCGTACTTACCTTTGTGATTGATGTTTCCGGTTCAATGGGCATAGAAAATCGGTTGGGATTGGTGAAAAGGGCGTTACGGCTCTTAGTAAAACAACTCCGTCCGACCGACAAGATTGGTATTGTCGTCTACGGAACAGACGCTCGCGTCGTCCTTCCACATACCAACGTTGTGAATCGCGAACACATCTTAGAGAAAATCAATTCTCTGTGCCCAGAAGGTGTGACGAATGTCGAAGATGGGATTCACAAGGGGTATGAACTCGCTCGCAAGAATGCAGAGAGCGATAGTATCAACCGTGTAATCCTCTGTTCAGATGGTGTTGCGAACGAGGGTGTAACATCTCCGAAAGTGCTTCTCAAGCAAATTCGCGACTATGTTGATGACGATGGTATCTTCTTGACCACAGTCGGCTTCGGCATGGGGAATTACAACGACACTCTCATGGAGAAACTCGCGAAGAGAGGCAACGGGAATTACGCCTATGTTGATACCCTTAGCGAGGCGCGTCGTATCTTCGTCGAAAATCTTACCGGTACGCTCCAGGTTATCGCTAAGGACGCGAAAGTCCAAGTTGAGTTCAATCAGGACACTGTAAGAAGTTTCCGGCTCCTCGGCTATGAGAATCGTCAGATGAAACACGAGGATTTCCGAAACGACGACGCGGATGCCGGCGAGATCGGATCAGGACATAGCGTCACGGCGCTCTATGAGATCAAACTTAACAAAGATGTTGACAGCGGTAAACTCGCAAAAGTTTCCATCCGTTATGAGGATCCTGATACGCAGGAAGTAACGGAGGTCAGCGAGAAATTCCTTGTTGAAGACCTTAAAGGCGAATTTGAGGACGCTTCACCGGGACTTCAGTTTGCTGCGACCGTCGCACAATTCGCTGAGATCCTACGCGAGAGTGTCTGGGCGAAAAACGGTTGTCTGAAGACCGTTCGGCAGACGCTTAAGGGAATCTTGCAGCAGCACCCAGAGGTAGTCGCCAAGGGTGAAGAGCAAGCTGAAATGCGCGGTAAGGAATTGTTAGCACTCGTGCGTAACGCAAGGCGTATCAAAGATAAGGAACGGGAACAAGACAGTTAGAACGTGCCATTTATAGTAAAGTCCAAAAACATCTGAACACAATAGGGTTTGATACTTCACCGCCGCTGGCGAGGTTTCCTAAC
>JAKZUG010000435.1:0-15967 GCA_047516705.1 Candidatus Poribacteria bacterium
GAGTGCTTTCACCATAGTGACGCTACTGCATATCAGCAGAAATGTCATAAACGCGGTCAGGTTAATGCCGAGAATATCGCTGGGCGGGACCCATCCGATTACGCCGGCACCCACACGGAGTGCCGCATAAACCGCCAGCAAAGCACCAAACGACATGGTATCCCCAGCGAGGAAAACCCACATACCGAGTTTGCCGAGGCTATCCGGTGTAAGCGATGGCTCATACATGTCTTCAGTGTGATCTAAAGTGGTAGCGTGTTCCACTACATTAAACTCCTTTATTAGTTATCAGTTGTCAGTTGTCGGCTGTCAGTTGTCGGCTGTCAGTTAAGAAGATTTCTGATGTGTAGAAAACCTTTCTTTAACCGACCACCGATAACCGATAACCGATAACCATTCCAATGTAAGAAAATCGTGCCACCGATGAGCCCGAAAACCGTAAAAGGCATCGCCATCAGAAAAAGGATACTCCAATTAAAACCTTTACTGATAGGATCATCAAGTGATTTACATGCAGGACATGCCTCAAGATATGTTGGGACTATAAGCACTGCGAGTATCAAGATGGTAGCCCAAAACAGAAATTTATGCATTCTAACGATTCCTTTCGCGATGTCTACGATAGATACACCAAAACATAGAGAATTGGCCAGAGTGCGACAACAAAAATCCAGTAGATTGCACAGGTATCAACGCCGACGTAACGCGCGGCAGAGAAACGCCCTGCCATCGCCATCCCGAAAACAATAAACAACCATATAACAGCACTCAGCACATGAACAGCGTGGCACCCAATCAGCACATAAAAGATGCCGCCATAGATACCTGATTGGAGCGTAAGCCCGTTGCGAATGAGTTGCACCCACTCGCTTCCCTGTACACCGAGGAAGAGTAGCCCAAGTACGCCGGTGATTAGTAGCCAATTACGGAGCTGCTTCACCATGTCCTTCTGAATTGCCCGGCGTGCTTGAAACATCGTGTAGCCGCTCAATAGAAGCAAGACAGTATTGATGCCAGTGACGGCACGCGGCAATTCAATCCCGATATGCGATGGCGGGGGCCAGGTGACATTCCCCACTCGAAATACGAGAAATGTACCGATGAGACCCGAAAACAGCATCGTCTCAGCACCGAGTAGGACTAATACTCCCAATCGTGCGTTGCTCAGTGGTTGGCGTTCCTGTATTTCAGAGTTATTATATGCCATCATTCACGCACTCTATTTTTTACAATCCGAAGAACAATCTCAACAACTGCTGCGACAATCAATAGCAGCAGGGTAACACCTAAAATCGCGCGGTTAAAACCTTTTACGAACGTGCCAAAGACAAACGCCGCCCCCAATATTACAGATAAGATGATGGTAACACGACGATTTTGAACAATCTCACCTACCGCTGCGATAATCAACAGCATCCCGATAATACCTAAAACAGGGGCAATAAGACCATCAACAAAGGTACCAACGACCAGAGGTGCTTTGCTACCAGTAACAATCGTTGCAGTTACGATGATAAACAACCCTACAAACAGCAGGCACAAGATGAGTCCAAGGCGGCGATTTGGCTTGCGATACTCTGGTGCGTTCATGAATACTCCAATGGGTCTGACCCAAAACGGTTTGGACCCTCTGTCCCTTTAAGACAACCCAATTCAACAAATGCCCAAATGGGACCAATAAGTGGTATGAACTCAACCAATATCCACCAAGCTGATTTGTCTCTATCGTGCCAACGTTTGGCACTTATTCCTAAGCCAGAACAGACCCAATATATTAAGAAGATCCAATGAATCGGGTAGACTGACAAGAAGCCAATAATAGTGGGACTTTCATCAATAGGATTATTAGAAACAACGAATATCCCGATGAGAAACATTATTACGCCAAACAATATGAAAAGGATCAACAATACCAACAACCTTAGTAGCTGCATCAGCCAAAATTTTTGGCGGTTTATTCGACCTTTGAATGAGAAAAAGGTTTGAAATAGTGTCATCTTTTGTCCATTAACCTAAATTTTATCCAACGCCATGGTAATGAACACCAACGGCAAATAAAGCAACGAGGCGTATAAGAGATAGCGTGCCGCCTTCACCGAACGTGTGCGAGCCAAATAGATACCGACTGCCAGAAACGCTACGCCTGCCAACAGTGCGGTGAAGAAATAGACGCTACCGGCGATGTTGCACAACGCAGGCAACAAACCGATGCCGAGGAGTGCGACGCAATTAATCACAATTTGACGGCACGTGCTTGCGCCATCCGGATGAATGACTGGTAACAGACGGAATCCGGCGTTTGCGTAGTCCTCGCGATAGATATAAGCAATTGCGAGCGAGTGCGGGAGCTGCCATAAAAAGAGTATGGCAAATAGCACCCATGCCTCACCTGTTAGCGTGCCACGCGCTGCAACCCATCCGACAACAGGCGGGAGTGCACCCGGAAACGCACCGATGAGCGTACATAACGAGGTCTTCCGCTTGAGCGGTGTATAGAGAAACAGGTAACTTACCACTATCAGCGAAATAATGAATCCACTCAGCATATTGACGATGAACGTCAGGTAAAGCATTCCACCACCCGTGAGAGCAGCACCGACAATGAGTGCCTCCAGCGGCTTCATTCTGCCATCAGGGAGTGGTCTTTCCTGCGTCCGTTTCATCTGTGCGTCTACATCGCGTTCAAGGTATTGGTTGAGTCCTAATACCCCCCCAGCTGTCAATCCTGAACCAATAAGCGTATGCAAGCAAAGGAGCCAATCCATAGTCTGCTGTGCACCGAGATAGAAACCGGCAGCTGTCGTAATGAGTATCATCACCACCAATCGTGGTTTGATGAGCTCAATATAGTCAGCGGCGCGTTGCGCAAAAGCCGAGTGCCTTGACGCTGGACTTGCTGTATCTGTGTTGTCTGGTAAAGTTACCGTTGTTGAACGCATAATGTCTATCTCACTCTGTAACGAGCGCACCGCTGGCAGGTGCATCAATAGCTACCGATGCATCGGTGAACCGGTAGATCTTCAGGGTAAGCACAAAACTGCTTACCAGCATAAGCGCGCCGACTGCAACGTGCGCGGTGGTAATTGCCACCGTGAGTGCTGCTGCGAATGTTTCTCCGAATGCAGTCAGTTTCGCGAAAAATGCCCCCGTGCCGAGCATTAACTGGACAGCAAGCAGACCGAGCAATAGTAGCGGCATCGACTGTCCAATTCCTTGTGCGTCAGCGTTCATCCCAAGAACACGTCTTGCCAGCAAAAAGATATGCAGCGCGACCAAGAAAGCAAAGAGAAGATGCGCATCAAGTCTGCTGCCGGTATGCCGTAAAACAGCACCCAAAATGAGCTGCATATAAATAAGGCATGTCGTAATCAAGCTTAACCGACGTAACTTCCGTGCTGTCTCGCCTGTAATTGTACGCATATCTTGCCACCAACCACGCGAGGTGAACCAAGCAATTCCACAGAGTAGTGCGAAAAACGCTTGTGCGAGACACGCATGCACTATCGCGAAGTTGCGATTAATCTGCGTAACCCGAAGTCCACCGAGAACTCCCTGTACAATAACAGCCATAAGCGCAGCGAGACCAAGCCATTTTAGCCACTTGCGGGAATCTTTTGCTAATATCAAGACAAAGAGACTGATCGTCAAAATTCCAACGAGAGACCCCATGAGTCGATGACTATGCTCATACAAGATACCCCCCACCATCTCCGATAAGGGATAGAGGAACATATTGTACCCAAAGGTCGTTGGCCAATCAGGCACAGCCAATCCGGACTCTGTGCTTGTGACAATTCCACCGATGACAATCAACAAGAACGTCGCGCCTGCAGTGAGGCGTGCTATTCTGTGTAGCCATGGGCTATAACTCGCGTATTGCTTCATGCCAAGTTTCCATCAAAAACAAAAAGAATGGATTGGAAGGAGTAAAGAATCGAGGTTACAAACCCCTCCTACAAGGAGATAAAAGAGTAGTTTATCCTTCCATTCCTTCCTCGCTTAGTCACCACCCGTTGCGGGTGCATGTTCAGGTTGTGCCTGCGGAATCCAATCAGATTCTTCACCGGGTACACTATATTCATAAGGGCCACGGTAAACAGTTGGGATTTGCTCGAAGTTGCCGTGTGGTACGGGTGTCGGTGCTTCCCACTCCAGTGTGTTTACCTGCCACGGATTCTGTTCGGCGACTTTCCCACGGTAAATGCTCCAGAAGAAGTTAAAGACCAGGAGCAGTTGTGCGAAGCCGAGTGTGAACGCACTCATCGTGATAAAGATGTTCATGCCTTCAAAACCTTGTAGGAACTCATACTGCGTCGGGTTGGCGATTCTCCGCATGTGTCCGCCTACGCCGAGAATATGCATCGGGAAGAATGTGCAGTTGAAGGCGATAAACGTCAACCAAAAGTGAATTTTGGACAATGCATCGTTCATATAGCGTCCGTACATCTTCGGGAACCAGAAGACGATACCACCGAAAATAGCGAACAGACTTCCGCCAAACACAACGTAGTGAATATGCGCTACAATGAAGTAGGTATCGTGGATGAAGATGTCAACGGGTGTGTTTGCCATATAGATACCGCTGAGCCCGCCGATTACAAACATCGAAACGAATGCGATGGCGTGAAGCATCGGCGTTGTAAATCGGATTGACCCTCGGAACATAGTCCCAAGCCAGTTAAATGTCTTAATCGCTGAAGGCACTGGAATAAGCATAGTTGTTGTCATGAATATGGAACCCATTCCGGGCTGCATACCACTTTGGAACATGTGGTGTCCCCAGACAATCCACCCCAAAAACGCGATAGCGATCATTGCGTAGACCATGGAACGATATCCGAAGATCGGTTTCCGTGAAAAGACAGAAATCAGTTCGGAAGCGATCCCCATGCCCGGCAAAATGAGGATATAGACTTCGGGGTGTCCAAAGAACCAGAACAGATGTTGCCAGAGCAGCGGGTCGCCGCCGCCTTCTGTTGTCGCCGAGAAGAACGTCGTTCCCGCAAGCCTATCGAATATGAGGAGCGCGAGCGCAGAAGACAGTACAGGGAAAGCAAGTAGCAAGAGAATCGCGACGATGAAGAGCGACCAGATGACTAACGGCATCCGGAAGAAGGTCATCCCCGGTGCGCGCATATTGATAATCGTTGTGATGTAGTTAATAGAACCCACCAAAGAGGAAAAGCCTTGAATGAGCAGACTAATCGCCCAGAGGTTTTGTCCCCAGTCCACACCTGTCCACTGTGGGTCAGCAGAGAGCGGCGCGTAGCCTGTCCATCCGGCGGCTGCGTGTCCGCCCGGCACAAAGAACCCAGCTGCCATAATAATTGCGGCAAGGACTGCGAGCCAAAAGGAGAGCCTGTTGAGAACCGGAAACGCCATATCCCGTGTACCGATCATCAACGGGATTAGGAAATTTCCGAAGGCACCAACCAAAATGGGTACAACGACGAAGAACACCATAATGGTGGCATGCATCGTAAACAGCATGTTGTAAAATGCGGGGGTGACGACACCGCTCGGCATATTTAGCTCAAGCCATTCTTCTTCCTCGGATTCATAAATCCGTTCCCACATCTTGTCAGCACCTGTAGTAACCTCGCCTTCGTCTAAATATTGTTGTGAGGCACCGATGATAGGTAAGGGTTTTTCGGGGTAAGCAAGTTGCCACCTAAAGAGCAGTGCAAGCCCGCCACCCACGAAAAACATGAGCAGCCCATAGATCAGGAACTGCCTACCGATCATCTTGTGGTCAAGCGAAAAAATGTATTTACGAATAAAACTTTCTTCGTGATGATGTGACGAATGTTCGTTATCGTGCATCGTTATTGTCCTCCTTCAGCCTACTGAGGCCATCTTTCTTGCACCCAGGCATCGTAGTCCGCTTGTGCGTGAACATTGAGGTACCCGAGCATTCCGGAGTGTCCGAATCCACAGAGTTCGGCGCACGGTATTTCATAACGCCACACCTTTGGGTCTAATTGTTTGACATCCGCTTTAGAAACTGTTTGGGTTTCACCATCCACCTTGAGCGTTAGGGTGTCGTCGGTTTCCTCAACGATATCGCCGCTTATCGGTGGTGTATCTGCCTCAGCAGGCGTTAGCGTTACCGTAAAATAGCCCTTCGGTTTCAGCTTTTCAAGATCTTCAATCGGTTTATCATCCAATGCTGTCTGAAACCAGACGTTGATAAATCGGTGGGGCAAAGCATCCTGTTTCAGCCGTAATTGTGGCACAAAAAAACTGTGGATAACATCCTCAGAGGTTAAGCGGATATGCACGACCTTGTTGATCGGTACATGCAATTCGTTTTCTAACACCAGGTCATCGTCTGTCCCGAACTCATTATCGGGACCCGGATAAGTCATATCCCAGTTAAATTGTTTTCCGCTGACTTGGACAACAACATCTGGATTTTCAGGAAATTGTGTGGGTGACTTAATATTATTCCACTGCGGGTAACTGAACATCGCGAGTACAAAGACAATCACCGTTGTTGCAGCTGTCCAGGCGATTTCCAGCGTTGTGCTTCCTTCAATGTAGTGTGCTTTCTTGCCTTCCTGGTGCCGATATTTAATTAGGAAAACAATCAGGGTGCCCATCACAAGGATAAACACAACAAGCGTAAGATAATAGATAGCGTAAAAGAGGTCATCAACGCCTTGCCCAAACGTTGATACATTCTCTGGCAGCCATTGAAGCATCCAGTCCTCCTTAATAATGCGCTTCGCTCGTTGAAAGGCGAAAGGCGCGTAAAATTTTTGTTCCTAACAAGTCTAATTCGTTTGTGCAGACGCTGTAAGCGTTGCGCCCACGTACGTTAAAACACAAAACAGTCCCGTAATCAACATAGAGAGTGTCCAAGGGGGCCCCTCTCCGAATGCTTTTGCGGTGGTGTCAAGGTAAAGGCTGTGCCGAAAAGCTGCGAGCCCATACGTTAGCGGATTGAGTTTCATTGTCCATGCTAACCAACCGGGTACGCCTGTACTCGGAAAAAACGCGCCAGAGAGAAGCCAAATCGGAATCAGTAGGAGGTTCATAATTGCATGAAACCCTTGCGTTGAATCCATTCGCCACGCGATGAGTAATCCGAGATTCGTCAAACCAAACGCTAAAAGTGCCATCACACCAATAGTGAGAAAGAGCGATGCCGCACCGAACCGAATGCCTATCATCGGTGTGAATAGTAGTAGCAGCAGCCCTTGCAAGAGTGCTAACGTTGTTCCACCTAACGCTTGCGCCAGGACAATCCGCCACCTTGGTACAGGTGCGACGAGTATACCCTGCAAGAAGCCTTCGCGCCGATCATTCACAACAGAAATTGTAGCGAAAATGGACGTAAAAAGCAAGACTAAAACGACGATGCCGGGATAAAAGTATTCAATATAACCAAGTCCGTCTGCTGCCCCAGAAGGTTGAAAAGAGGCACTCAAACCGCTTCCGATGAGAAGCCAAAACACCAAAGGTTGTGCAATAGCACTGAAGAGTCGGCTTCGTTGGCGATAAAACCTGATAATTTCGCGCCACCAAATCGTTATAATCGGTAGCAGAATGCTCTGCACAAGATTCTTCCTTTACACAAACGGGTTTCCCGTCAACTTTACGAATACATCCGCCAGTGTCGGTTTCCCAAATCGAACGGATTGAATCTCATCAGGAAACGCTGCGACTACATCTCGAACGAACTCATGCCCGCGTTTACACTCAATACGTAGTTGGCTATCAGTCAGCACGGTTGAAACGCCGAACCTTTCGGCAATAGCGGTACCAAGAGTTTCGCAGTCTGCACTCTCTATGAGAATCACATCACCACCGACTTGGGTTTTGAGTTCATCCGGTTCTCCAAGAGCGACTAACTTACCCGCATCCAGAATGCCGACCCGATTGCATACCTCAGCATCATCTAACAAGTGCGTTGTCAACAGAACGAGGATATTTTCTGTCTTTGCAAGCATACCGAGGTAGTCGCTGAGTTGTCGACGTACCGCTACATCCAACCCGCTCGTCGGTTCGTCAAGGAGCAGCACACGCGGGGAATGGAGCAAGGCTTTTGCTATTTCAACCCGCCTTTGTAAACCACCGGATAAAATTTCAACACGTTCCGTTGCCCTATCGGAGACCCCAAAACGTTCAAGAAGCTCCGAAATTCGGTGATGCAGGGTTTTACCAGCGAGTCCGTAGAGATGTCCGTGATGTCTTAAATTCTCAAAGACGGTAAGTTTGGCATCTAACCCTGGATGCTGAAAAACGACCCCTAAGAGGTTCCGAATCGCTTTCACCTCGGTGGCTAAGTCATGTCCGAGGATGCGAACGCTGCCAGAAGTTACTGGCATCAGCGTAGATAAGATCCTAAAAAGGGTCGTTTTCCCACTTCCGTTCGGTCCGAGGAGTCCGAAAATCTCGCCGCATGAGACATCAAAACTGACACTGTCAAGTGCCTGCCGTTTCTTATACGCATGGGAAAGATTTTCTACCTCAAGTCTGTTTTCCATAAGAGTTATCAGTGCTCGGTTGTCAGTTGTCAGTATCCCGTTGTCGACAGGACACTGAACACTGACGACTGACAACTGATAACTACTGAAGTTTCAGCGTGAAATCTTGCGTGACAGTGCCGCCAGCCTCTACAGTAACAGCGACAGGAGCCTTGTTGTTAGTCCCACATGCTTCATGCCAATAGCCAAGTTTATAGGTGCCTGCGGGGACATCTTCAAGCGTGAATTCACCCTTTTCGTTTGTCACGGCAAAATAGGGATGCGGGACGTGGGCGATCCAAGCGGACATCCACCCGTGAATGTCACATTTCACCTGCACGGGGCCCTCCGCTTTATCTACACTTTTGACTCGCATTTTCTTGAGTTGCTTTGTCTGCTGTTTATTGATCTCCTTGTTGACTTTGTTGAAGATATGCACATTGTGAGTCACTTTGTCGTTATTCAGCATCGTTAACCGGGCACCGAGCGGGAGAATCTGGACATGCGGATTGAATTGGCAGCCTTTTTGGTCAATTTCGGGTCTGGCAATTTGGGCTTTGGCATCTTTGTCAAAATCCTTGCCTTGTGCAATGTCGATTAAGTAGACAATTGTATTTTTTAAAGCGTTGCCTTCACCGACGACAAGCATTTCCTCAAACTTTTCGTTCACCCCACAAACCTCTTGGTCCTTAGTGATTTCCAGCTTTTTCATCTCAGGTGCGTCGCCTTCAAACTTCACCACGCCGCTAATCGTGCCGCCATTATTCACCGCCATAGCCTTATAGGCTTCAGGGAACACCAACATTTCCATTTCCATTTCCATTGCCTCGGAGTCAGCTACGAAGACAGTACCGACGTAGCAGCAGGCGAGGAGTACCGTGAGACTTGCCAACAAATAGGATTTCATTTTTTTCTCCTTTTTAATAGTTATCAGTTATCAATAGTTATCAATAGTTATCAGTTATTGGTTATCAGTTTCCAGTTAAAATTCCTGTTGATGGGTCTCAGGTATCTCTTGAACTGAAGACCGACAACTATCCTTCCAAATTTCTCCGTTGTACAAATGCACGTAAACCGAAAAGTAAGCCGAGAGAGAGAAGCGCGATTAATGGCGGATAAACGAACCGCCTTGAAGACGGGACAGGTTCAAGCACAAACGTATACCAACTTGTCATGACCCGTTTTGTGTCAATATCGCCGTTCGCACCGTCCCACGCAGAGAAAGCGATAGGAACGAAAACACCGGGATCAAGTTGCAAATCCTTTTTATCTTCGGTCTTTAAGGTACGTTTCACCCACAATTTGTATTGCCCATTCGTGTAGGTGCTCTGTGTTTGTAGTTCGCCTTGTGCTTCCTGTACTTTGGCAGCGTCGATACCTTTGGCAGTAAGCTCGGTCACCTGTTCAGGCACGGAGGCTTTCCAATACCACAGATAGACCGGAAGTCTACCACCCCATAAGAAATAGGGTTTCGGTGCAGTTGGTCCCTGCGGCACCTTTACCGGAAACTGAATCGCCAATGCGTCCTCAAAAGTTTTCCCCGTCTCTTCATCCATTTCGCCAGTCGTGTGTGTCCGATCGTCCCACGTAAAGAGGAAGGCGACCTTGGTGTCATTGTAAAACGACTTGACATTCACGGAGTCAATTGTCGGGTTAAACTGTCGAGGCTCAATGACTATCTGCCCGACGAGCGGGAAGTATTTGGCTTCAAGCGTTTGCCACGCGGCATCATCCATTGCAGGCAACTCACCTTGTATATATTGTGAGCGGAGCACATTATTCCCGATAGCGGGTTCAGGACGTTTCTCAGGTGCAAGAGATTTAACGTAGTTCGCCAGATGCCAACTCTTTTCGTAGATGACCTTCATGGCGTTATCATACGTCTGCTGTTCATCTGCGGTCAACTCTGTGCCTTCCGCTCGATCAAGCGCGATGTCAACAGTAGCTTCGTTTTTTTCATAAAGCTGCGCGGATTCATCTTCCTCCACCTCTGTCATTTCGTCTTTGTTCTCTAATTCGGTGAGACGTTTGGATTCCTCGGCTGTTAATCCGAAATGCAGGAAACTATCCCCCTCAAAGGCGGGCATAGGCGAACCTGCGATTCCACCGATGAATCGCTTGAAGATGTCTTCGGTATCCGCACCCCCTCGGAAATTCCAACTCTGCGTTAGATTTGCGGGCCATGTCTGAAAGTCCCAAGTATCTGTCAAGGTTGGTGCAGAAGTGCCATCACCTCTTCCGACGTTTCCGTGGCATTCGACACAACCGAGTTCGGTATAAAGAACCTTCCCGGTTTCCACGCTCTGCTCAGCGTAAGGAATTTTCCCTGCTAAGGTAATTTGCTTTGGTGGTGTTTCACTTTCCTTAAAGCCGTCGTGGAAGGTTTTAATATAGGCGACCACTTCCCAACGCTCGTTAGCACTTAGAGCAGTTTTCCACTCAGGCATAGAAGAACCGGGCATCCCTTCGGTAATGATGTTAAACAGATCTTGATCTGTCGGAAGTTGCGCAGTTTCTGTGGACCGGATCTTATACAACCCGCGTGTAAAATCCCTCGGTTTTGGGAGCAGATTCTCAGCAGCGGAGCCGTCGCCTCTGCCTTCGGTTCCGTGACAGTGTGCGCAGCTATTTTCATAAACCTGTTTTCCTTTTTCGGAAGCCTCCGGTGCATTTTGTGCGTGTGTAAGATTAAGCACAACACACATTCCAAAAAGGAGTAGTAAGAGAGCGACTGTTCTGATTCTCATTATTAGTGTCCCTCCCCAAAGGTTCGTGGCTGATAACCGGTGTAATCAGATAGAAACAGGATAACGTCCCAAATTTCGTCTTTTGTCAAGGAGTCTTCCCAGATAGGCATCGCCGAATCCCACGGGGTGCCAGCTGCAGGTAAGCCCGGTCCGCCTTTGCTAATTCGCCAAAAAAAGAAAGATTCTTGGAAGTTAGGAATAATTCCCGGGTCCTGGAAATTAGCGGGTAGCGGTTGGAGGTGCGCTGCGAAATGTCCTTGCCCATCTAAGTGGTCTCCGTGGCAGTGAACGCAATTTTGATGATAGACACGTCTACCGTTTTCAACATGCGCTTTGAACGCCTCTGGATCATCTTTTTCATAGTGCCGGAAGGGGTTTTCGGCATCCTGCATCGTGCCGATGACCTCATCCTTGTAGGTCAATTCGAGCGGCGGCGATGGATGTGCGTCACGCGGGCTTCCAGGAGGATTCGCGCGTTGTGCAATAATTGAGTAGGTATAACCGAGCAGAAGGAGCGGGATTAACACGACAAGCACGCGACGGTGGGGACGGCGTTTGTCATCCACCAGCGTTTCGAGAATAGGGCGGCGAAACTCCTGAAACAGCGAGTCTTCAACAGAGATATGCACCAAAATGGCGACTATAATCAACCCCATATACATCGCAATCACGCTACCCGGTATCGGTACTGAAATGATGCCTCCAACGACGAACCGTAGAAAGACCCAAGACCCAACCAGAATTATGAGACATATTGTGAAAAGCGACAATTTTTTCATTTTAGGTGTTTATCCTCCTCTACACAGATGCCGCCCCTACGGGGCTGAAGAAAGAATTTACTTTTTTGCAGGTGTCTGTTATTCCGCGGGTGCCTCAGCTGCCTCTTCCGGCACTGCTTCCGCTGTTGCGCCAGTGAGTGTGCTTAAGAAAGAGAGCAGATTGCTCAGATCCGACACCGATAAGATCATCGGGAAGTTTTCGGGCATCGGTGATGTAACCAAGAGTTTCTTGCCAAGGGCACGGGTTAAGGTAGCCCCTTGATAATCGAACGGATCAAATATCTCTTCACTTCCGTCAACGATTAAGACAATTTCGTCGTCGTCCATCGTTCCTGAAACATAGTCGCCAACAGTTTCCTCGTCATCATAATCGACAAGCGTCATCTGCATCTTAACATCAGCTTTAGAAAACGTCTGATTTTCCTCGCCAACCTTGAGCGTCACAGTTTCATCAGTTTCCGAAACGAATTCACCACTTACCGGCGCATCCGCATCAGTAGGCGTTAGTGTCAACGTAAAATAACCTTTAGTTTCCAAATCTGTGAGATCTTCAATCGGTTCTTCATCAAGTTCGCTCAGTAAAATGGTGTGTTCTTCTTCCACGCCGTCTGCCGTTTTGGTTCGGACGACAATTTTCTCTTCGTCTTGCGAGACGAGTGTTCCTTGGAAAGTTGTTCCTTTGGCACGGACGGTAACCGCGCCGTACCCATTTACAATTTGCGCCCCGGGTTTTAGGATTGACTCCTCAAGATACCGCATGTCGTTAAAGGCTGCGATTTCAGAGAGATCTGGTGCGGTGACGACTTCAAAGTCTTCATTTGCCTCACCCAATGCCGGACCCTCTATTCCTTTTACGACGTGGCATGAGATACACGCGGCATCCACAAAAACCTTTTTGCCGAGTTCCGGTTCACCGGTAAGTAGGGGCGGAAGTGCCGCAGCAGCCGTCGCTGTGTCTGCCCTATCTATAGGTTCATCAAACGGAGTAGGGTCAATCTCGCCGCCTTGACTCTGGAGATACGCAATCACTGCTTCAATCTCTAATTTGGAGAGCGCGATCGGGGCTTTCCATATCTCTGGCATAATCTTACCATACCCGGTAACAAGATATTTGGAGGGCTCATAAAGCGATTCGATGAAATAGGATTTTGCATCCATGCCGGATACGCGGTTTGCGGCGTTAACGCCGATGTCTGTCAAGTCAGGGCATCTCCCTTTCGGTGCAGAAGTATCCACGGTATGGCACGCGCTACATTGTCCTTTCCCATTAAACACCAAAGCACCTTGCTCAGCAACTGCCTCCGGGTCGCTCCAATCCAATGAGGTTAAATTCACCGCTGTGGAACTTTCGGGGACAAGCCCTGCAATAAAGGCGTAAAACCATATCACCGCAAGCGAGAACGTCAGCAACCTCATGACGCTGGACCACAAGACGATGTTTACGATGACCGCAATCAGAAACCAGACTGACCATGGGAGTAGATTCTCCGAGGCAATCGGGAACGCGGATGCTCCAGCAATATAAGCGATGAAACTCACCACCATTAAAATTAGACTTGCGATTTTTATGAGCGTATTTCTTGACATTTTCAACGGAACTCCGATAACGATTTTTGAAACAACAACCTTTCCTAAAGATACACCTAACTGAAAAAGGTCAATAAAATATTCGTACGTTGCTTAGTTTACCACCCTCTTAAGACCGGTACCCGACTAATTCCAGAAAGAACGACATTGAGACCGTGTCCATACTGATCCGTTGATTCCTGAAGTGCAGTTGACCATGGCGAAACTCCAGCAAAAGCCAAACATCCAGCAGTGGCTGCTCCCAAAGTACAACCGACTATTGCTGCGCGGGATGCAACCACTCTTCTTCGCTCTTTATAGGTATCTATATACACACCGATATATTCCGGTGGCTTGCCCACAAGTCGAGTAAGCGGCGGTGAAGGTCGATGCAAATAAGAACCTATCAAACTGAGCGAACCCAAAAGGCATCCGCCACCAATTGCTAAAGAAAAACCGCTACAAAACCATAAACATCCATCAGCATCAGCATCATTATCGGCATCATTTTCAGCGGCAGCTACGATCCGGCTCAATACTTCTAATTCCGTTTGAGACGAATTAGCCTCTGTTTCAGCAACGTTAGATATAAAAGGGAGACCGAAAGTCAACGCCACTACTAAAATAAACGAACCTATCCTTCTCATCTAATCATCACCTTCAGCGGCAACTTCCGCTTCCACAGGAGTGGCGACTTGTTTTTTCTTTTCACCCCACAAACCGAGCCAGAAGATAAATCCGACGAGCGCGAAGAAGACGACCATAATAATCGCCACTATATTCACTGCTTCGCTGAGAAGTGGTGTAAACGCATCAACGGATGTATCCTGCATGACACCGAAAATATGCCACTGTTCTCGAAGTCCAGATCGCGCATAACCCATCAACCCCATGAGAGAAGTAAACGTAATCGCGATGAGGATTAAAACGTACTGCGAGCGGTCTGTCATCTCACCCCATTTAATGGTACCGGATGTTGTGGCTTTGCGATACATAAAAATATCAACCACTGTGACAACTCCCATCACCGCGAGGGCAATTAGTACCTGATAAGGGGTTAAGGTATTGACACGCAAATCCGTTGGGACGGTAAACCCGACGATGCCGATAACCACAATTGAGACAGTCGCGAAAAAGAAGATAGAGGAAATCGCTATATTCCCCACCTTTCCCCAACGCACCGTTGGTGTTTTCCCTGAACGGCGATAAAATAGAAAACTCAAGAAAGTGGTGAGGATAACGATGTTAACAGCCGTATTCTTAGCAGTCATCAACCCGAATAGTCCGAGGTGTGGGTGATTTGCACCGCCCATCGCGCTTAGTTCACTGGCACTTGAGATTTTAGAGAGCGTCCGCGGGGTCATCCAGATTGCGACACAGATCACAATAATAGTAATCATGTACGGACGGTAGCGCGCGTAGATTTCCGCGCCCTGAATGCGCCCCATGCCTGACCAGAGGTAATAATTGGCACCAATGAAAAGGACACCGATCATCACTGCCTGAATAATAAACAGCCAAGAGAAGAGGCTACCCATCATGTTGATGCCCATCGTGTTATTGAACATGTAGATTTCTCTACCGAGCCAGTAACCGAGGAAAGGCAGCGGGATAAGCCCGCAGAGTGCGATGAAGTTTCCGGTATAGCCCATCCAATCGTAGTGCGCTTTGTCCTCTTTCGTCTTGGCGACGAGGAATCGGAATGCGGCATAAGCCGCTACAATTGAGCCTCCAAAAGCAATATTCCCAACGAGTCGATGGATATTAACAGGCATCCACGTAAAGTTGTTGACAGCATCCCAAACGGTCCCCATGAACTCGCCTGTTGTCTCGTTGTGGAGCGGTATCGTGGTATGGTCTGTGACACCCTCCATAACGGTTTGGGGTGTCAGCGACGGATCGGCAGCCAATTTTTCCGCCATCCAAGACTTCTTTCGTATTTCAGAGATTACACCGTGTTGCGTTGCCGGACTTGTCTGGTAACTCAACCACGAGTTAGAGACAAACATAATCGCAGTGCCGAATACATTGAGAAGCACACCGAGGAAGAGATGCCATCCTTTATGTCGCCCTTGCATCTTATCCCATCCGTAGGAGTAGAGGTAGAGTGTAAAAGTTTCGCCGAAAAACAGAATGACGTAAAAAATCATCGTCGGTCCGAATATCCCGCTGAGCTTGGTCATCACTTTGGGATAGCACCAGATAAGAATGAAGACGAGAACCCCACCGAGCAAAGCTGTTGTCGAAAACGCACCCATACAGAGTTTAATAAACTCTTGTGCCATTCGGTCGTATCTTGCATCCTTGGTCTTCCAACCAATAAATTCGATGATAACGGCAAACATCGGGACACCGAGAATAAAGGATCCGAATAACAGGTGGAGCTGCGCAGCGATCCATGCTG
>JAKZUG010000436.1:0-3482 GCA_047516705.1 Candidatus Poribacteria bacterium
CACTAACCACGATGAGAGGAAGTTATATGTATCAGCACCACCGGCATGAATCTGCTCTGAACCTGCAGCTACGCCTTCGCTATAAATCGCATACGGATAGAGAATCAGGCTTGATAGGATACCGACGAGACTCGCGATGACTAAGACAGTAAACATCGTTCGGTTTCGGATGCCGGTACGCTCGCCGAGTTTAAACGCCTCTAATTGCTCCGGCATCGGGTGTGTTCGGAAAGAGGCGTAACTCGCACCGCTGAGCCAATTCATGAGCGAAAGCATCGTTAGGTTGCCCGGACGCAAACGCCGTGTACCGAGTAGCGAGATCATCATATATTGTGGCGTGAGATAGCCGATAGCGTGTATCGGCGGTCCCAATTCCGCGCGCATCCGCGTTAATCCGACGACGATCATTAGGTAGATACCGATGTAAATCGCGAATGCCCACAGCGACATCCCCCCACGGATACAGAAAACCGCGAGTAGGAGTAAACAGATCCCGAGCGTTATCACCGCACTCCGATATGAGAGTGCCTCGGTTCGCTCTTCGGCTCGATTTGGACGAACTACTTGTCTCAGCACGGACGCGAAGTGTTTTCGTCCATGCCAACACGCAATTGCAAGGAGTGCCAATAACGCACCTGCCCCCTGCTCTCCGAGAAATGGGTAACCTGGGAACGTTGCGATACCGATAGCACTCCCGAATAGCAGTTGTACCTTCTTCATTAGATAAAAAAACGAACACGAAAACGCTAAATCCAACGGCAGAATGAACGAGAAACCGATCAGATATGGGTGGAACCGGAGGGGCGTACTGCCCATGGCGTTCCACGGTTTCTGTGTGAAATAGATATTAAGATCGTACTTTCGGACCGGAATCTCTGGGAGGACAGGAAAAAAGAACTGCAGCCCGTTGAGCAGATTGATGCCCATTGCTATCCCGAAACCGATCCAGAGTAATTTATTTCTGAAGATGCTCTGATTAGTGGTAATCTCTAACGGAATCTGGATAATCGGATACGCGAGTTTTTCATTTTCGATCCACTGCTTACGAAGTAGCGCGGTCAAGCAGAGAAAGATGAGCATCAGCAGGAAGATCACCGCCGACCAAGAGAGGATCGGTATAATCCAGTGCTGCACATAACCTTCCGTAAAAAAGTTTACCTTACCTTCGTAGAAGTCGGTAACTGTTTTCGGGTGTTTCACCACAAGCCATTCGGGGAGATGGTGAAAAAGGAGCGCCTCCCAATCGTTTTCCGGTGTCGCGAAACGGAAGGCATACGGGATGAGTCCCATCAGGCGTGGAATACAGTCGTGTCCTGAAAACGCACTACCGACAGCGAGCATACTATATACCACAAGCAGGTCGCGCGGCTCCAAGGCGATCCGTGGAAAGATACGCCGTACGCCGATGTTCAACAGCGTCATCGCCAAGATGCCGAACATGACATTGACGGACATGGCGACTGTTGTCAGGTGCGCAGTGTGCCAAATCATCTCGACGTAAGCAATCCAGTAACTATTACCAATGATAAGGATGGTGCCAATCAGCACTGCGCGTTTCGCAATTGCCTGTGAGGCGCGTGGGTCTGTAGTATGCATATTTGACGCAGAAGAATGATACCCGTTAGTTTTCGTGTCGCTTCGGTTGTGCCCAATAAAAACTAAGGGTTCTGGTGTATATCTTGGTTAGGAAACTTGAGTTGTAAAGTAGACGCGGTGTTATAGAACGTGTCTTGTGAATTTATTGAAATTGCAGATATTTTTCTTTACTGTATTCACTCAATATGTTATACTAAATGGAGACGCTTGTCAAGGTTTTCATCCAAATTAGATTCAGTCGGCACCACTTGCAAGATTTGCCGTTGGTGCCGCTAAAATGGAGAGACACAGTTTTATAACTACGACGTACATTGTACGTGTTAGCGACAGACAAAAATCAGCATAAGTTCTATTAGCAATTCTTGATATGGAGATTTTGGGATGGAATTAACTTTTGAAAAAGATGACCTTTTACACGCCTTACAGGTACTGCAAGGAGTCGCGAGTGGGCGGAATGCCTTACCTATCCTCTCGAATGTTCTCATTCGGGCAGAGGATAGCACGATTGAGTGTATGGCGACAGATTTGGAAGTCGGCATCAAGATGAAGGTTGATGGCGAAGTCAAAGAAGGAGGGGCAATCACTGTCTCCGCCAAGAAGTTGGTGGATATTGTCAAAGAGTTGCCCGCGGGTAAACCGATAGACTTGGTAACGACAGCAAACGACCGCGTTGAAATTACTTGCGGCGATGGTGTTTACAAGATTATCGGGATGCCCGATGAAGAGTTCCCACAGCTGCCTTCTGTTGAAGGCGAAGCGTTGTCGATCAGCGGAGAGACGTTGGTTGATGTTATTCAGAAAACGGAATTTGCTGCATCTACAGAAGAGGTTCGCTATTTTCTAAACGGGCTCTACTTTAACCTCCTTGAGGACAGGACCGAAGTCGTTGCGACCGATGGGAAACGCCTCGCGCTCACACACTGCGAGCCGTTCAAGGCATCGGGGGAAACCAGCGGGTTCATTGTCCCACTCAAGGCGGTTCGAGAGATCGAGAGAACCTTCGCCGATGCTGGCGAAGTAGCGGTCTCCGTTTTTGAAAACCAAATCCTCTTTACCGATGGGAATGCTACCTTGACAGCACGGCTCGTGGAGGGAGAGTACCCGAAATATGAGAAAATTATTCCCGAATCCACTGAGGGTCGAATGGTCGTTTCAAGAGACCAGATTTTGAGTGCAACACGGCGCGTGGCACTGCTGTCAAACCCAAAGAACTATTCAATCTGTTTAGAGATTGATACGGAGCAGGTTCGGGTTTACGCAAGGACACCTGAATTGGGGGAAGCTTATGAGACAGTGCCTGTGGAGTCTAGCACTGGGAGTGTAAGAATAGGTTTTGATGCTCGCTTGTTGATAGATGCGTTGTCGCACATTAAAAGCGAGTCTTTAGCGATTGAGTTTACAGGTGAGTTGAACCCTGTTCTTATTAAGCCGGTAAGCGATGACCATTATATCTCCCTCATCATGCCGATGCGTCTGGAAGCCCCTTCGGAATAAGAGGTGTGATTCTTATAGCATACATGCCGTTGACGCGGAAAATAAGCCTTTATTTGCTGGCGAGGTTTGAAACTTCGCCAGTTTTTGGTTATGCCCCTCCCATTGTGCTATCAGAGGATACCCGACCCAAACCACGATGGCAACGAACCTGTCTGTTGACGTGTGTCAGTTCAGGCGCATCTATTTGCTTGGAGCCCTTCGCGTCTGTCTCAAACGAGACCTTTCCGCTTTTCAGGTCCCGACGGAGTGTTGATTCAGAGACAGGTATGACTTTCACCGCTTCGGTGAGTGTGAGTTTAGACATGTTTTGTTTCCTTCCTTCTGATAGGTTTTGACAACAGGAAACGAAAGAAAGTGGGCGGGTTTCAAAAACGGATCGACAGGCGGAGCGT